>JARYLX010000159.1 GCA_029907415.1 Melioribacter sp. | reverse complement strand
ACCGTATTTTCAGGTTCTCTTTTTATTGATAAATTATCTTTAGCAATTTCATCCATTATTTGTTGAGCTTTTTTAGGACCAATTCCTTCATGCAATAATAATACACGATACCAGCTTACAAAATCAAGCGGGTTTGCTGCAATTCGTAGGAAAGAAAGTAAATCTTTAACATGTGCGGCTTCAATAAATTTCATCCCCCCAAATTTTACATAAGGAATATTTGCTTTGTTAAGTTCAATTTCTAAATCAAACGAATGAAAAGAAGACCTGAATAAAACAGCTATTTCATTTAGTGGAACACCTTCTTCACGAAGTTCTAAAATTCTTTCAACTATGAATCTTGACTGCATATTTTCATTTGCAGCACTTACTATTCCTGGAAGTTCTCCTCCAATTTTTCTGCTGTAAAGATGTTTTGGATATTTTTCAATTGCATTCTCAATAATGTAGTTTGCAAAGTTTAAAATTTCTTGAGTGCTTCTATAATTTTCTTCGAGTGTTATGATTTTGACATTCTTAAATAATTTTGGGAACTCCATAATATTTTTGAAATTTGCTCCCCTGAAAGCGTATATTGATTGTGAATCATCACCAACAACCGTAATGTTCTGATTAATTTGTCCTAATCCTTGAATAATTTCTGCCTGTAATTTATTTGTATCCTGATATTCATCTACCATTACAAATTTAATTGTGTTGAGAAATGATTTGGCGGCAGGACCAAGATCGAACAAAAAATTTCTTAAATAAATTAGTAAGTCATCGTAATCTAAGAGATGATTTTGTTTTTTATAAGATTCATAAATTTTTTTAATTTCCAGAAATTTATCTGTATACTCAGCAAAGTGAGGATATTCTTCTTGAAGTATTTCTTCTATCGGTTTAGTAGTATTTGCGCTTAAACTCAATACTTTGAAGATAGTTTGTTTGTTTGGAAATCTTTTTTTATGCTGAGATAAATTTAGTTGTCCTCTTATAAGATTAATAACATCTTCACTATCTGCCTGATCGAGTATTGTAAATCCATTATCCAGACCAACAGCTTTAGCATATTTTCGAAGAGTAAGATTAGCGAATGAATGAAATGTTCCGCCATTTATTTTTGAACATCTGTTATCAAGTAGTATTGCAGCTCTATCCATCATTTCTTTAGCTGCCTTGCGTGTAAAAGTAAGAAGTAATATTGAAGATGGGTCATACCCGAGTTCTGTTAATCTTGCAACACGGTAGACAAGAGTTCTGGTTTTACCGCTCCCCGCACCAGCAATTACTAGATAATTTCCTTCAATCGAACATACAGCTTCATATTGTGAGGGATTTAATGCTTCTCTGTAATTTATCTTAAATCTTGATTCATCAATGCTATGTTCTATTTGAATTTGGTTTACTTTTTTAATTACAAATTTTTTTGCCATTATCTGCGGAGTGATTTTGGTTTATTTAGAATCTCGGAAATAATAAATAATTCTCTAACGGTTTCTGGATTTTTGAGTTTGGTTTTTATATTAAGTAATTGATTTTCAAAAACTTTCTTTTCTTCATAAACTTTAACATCTTGTTTGTCAACTCTTCTTACAGCTGCAATTTCGTATGATGGTGTTTTATCATAATCAATATCGGGAATATTTTTTTCTATGTTTCTATATTCAAGTGATTCTTTTTGTTTAATTTTTTCTTCAAATTCTTTTTCCGGATCCCAGCTTATATTTTCAAGTGAAATATTTTCACTGCTTTTTGTTTCTGGTTTTTCATATTCTGTTTGAGGAATTTTTAAACCAAAAAGGTCTTCAATTGTAATTGTTCTTTCATTTTTTTGTTGTCGATATCTAAATGTATCAGGAGAAGATATATCACTGTTGTCTTCTCCTGGTAAATTTGATTCACCTTTTTGCTTTTTCATTCCAGCAATCATACTTATGATGCTGTAGATAACAAAAAAAGTAATTATTATTTCAATTAGATTATCCATTATTGATTTTCTTTTTTCTTTTCTTCTGGTTTAGCAATAGCATTTCTCATTTCAGTATCAGCTTGAATATTTTTAAGATGATAATAATCCATAACACCTAAATTACCATTACGAAAAGCTTCAGCAATAGCTTTTGGTATTTCAGCTTCAGCTTCAACAACTTTAGCGCGCATACGTGCAACTTCTGCATTCATTTCCTGCTCTAAAGCAACAGCAGCAGCTCGTCTTTCTTCTGCTTTAGCTCGAGCTACTTTTAAATCCGCTTCTGCCTGGTCGGCTTGAAGTATTGCACCTATGTTTGTTCCAACATCAACATCTGCAATGTCTATGGAAAGAATTTCAAATGCAGTTCCTGCATCAAGTCCTTTGGAGAGAACAACCTTAGAAATGCTATCTGGATTTTCCAAAACTTCTTTATGTGAATTACTCGAACCGATAGTAGATACAATACCTTCTCCAACACGAGCAAGAATTGTTGCTTCTCCTGCTCCTCCAACAAGTCTTTCTAAGTTTGTTCTTACAGTAATTCTTGCAATAGCTTTTAATTGGATACCATCTTTAGCTACAGCAGCTACCATTGGTGTTTCAATAACTTTGGGGTTTACCGACATTTTTACAGCTTCAAGCACATCTCTTCCAGCAAGGTCAATTGCAGCAGCTTTTTCAAATCCTAAATCTAAATTTGCTTTATTAGCTGAAATGAGAGCATTAACTACATTAGTTACATTGCCACCGGCTAAATAATGAGCTTCAAGTAGTGAAATATTTAAATCAATTCCTGCTTTTGTTGCCGAGATTAAATTTCGAATAATTACCTGTGGTGATACTTTGCGTAATCTCATTCCAATCAAATCTCTAAAAATTCTTACCTTTACACCTGAGAAATAAGCTGTTATAAATAATCCAATTGGCACAAAGTAAAAAAACAGAAATAAAAAAATTATTACTGCAATTATTATTAATATTGAAACGCCAGTTAATGCTTCCATTTTTAACTCCACATTAAATTAATTACCAAAATATTAATAAAATATGACAATTACCAAAATATCGGTATTAAGTATAAAAATTCTATTCTGATAAATTTTTCAATAATTTATATAGTTTCATTAAATGAAAGATTTCTATGGATTTTCAAAACTTTCTTTTAATTTAATTAATGAAATGATTCAATTTGATTGGCATGAAGTTTATTGCATGTATTCCATTTTACATTCCTTGCTAAGAGGTTTTACTATCTTTATATTTAAGAAACTAATTAGGTAGATTTTCTGTTAAAGCAATAGAATTTTATAAAAGGGAAAAATATGGAAGGAAATTTTTCAGAAAGAGTTCAAGAAGTAATTAGATTGAGCAGAGAAGAGGCCCTACGTCTTGGTCATGATTATATTGGCACAGAACATCTTCTCTTGGGTATTATCCGAGAAGGTCAGGGTATAGCTGTAAAAATTCTCAGAAATCTTGATGTCGATCTTGTTAAACTTAAAAAAGCGATTGAGGATACTGTTAGATCATCTGGTGGAACATTAACGATTGGAAATATTCCTCTTACAAAGCAGGCAGAAAAAGTTCTTAAAATTACACAGATAGAATCAAAAATTTATAAGTCAGATGTTATCGGAACTGAACATATTTTGCTTTCACTTTTAAGAGATGAAGATAATATTGCAACTCAAATACTTCATCAATTCAATGTTACATATGATAATGCAAGAGCTGAATTGAATAACATTTTAGCAAGCCGTGAGTCTAACAAATTTAGTTCATCACCTCAGCCATTTACAGCTAAAAAAATAGAAAAAACTAAAACACCAGTTCTTGATAATTTTGGAAGAGATTTAACAAAATTAGCTCTTGAAGGTAAATTAGACCCTGTAATAGGTCGAGAGAAAGAAATTGAAAGAGTAGCTCAAGTTTTAAGCAGAAGAAAAAAGAATAACCCAGTTTTAATTGGGGAACCAGGAGTTGGAAAAACTGCAATAGCTGAAGGTCTTGCATTAAAGATTGTTCAAAGAAAAGTACCAAGAATTTTACAGGATAAAAGAGTAGTTACATTAGACCTTGCAGGTTTAGTTGCAGGAACAAAGTATCGTGGACAGTTTGAAGAAAGAATGAAAGCTTTAATGAATGAACTGGAGAAAGCTGATGATGTTATTTTGTTTATAGATGAATTGCATACAATTGTTGGTGCAGGTGGTGCATCAGGTTCACTTGATGCTTCAAATATGTTTAAACCGGCACTAGCTCGTGGTGACATTCAGTGCATTGGAGCAACAACTCTTGATGAATATCGTAAATATATAGAAACCGATGGGGCTCTCGATAGACGATTTCAGAAAGTTATGATTGATCCTCCAAGTCCGGAAGAGACTATCCAGATTCTTGAAAATATTAAATTCAAGTATGAAGAACATCATCATGTGCGCTATTCAAAAGAAGCAATTGAAGCTGCTGTTCGTTTAAGTGAAAGATATATTACAGATAGATATTTACCTGATAAGGCAATTGATGTTATTGACGAAGCTGGAGCTCGTGTTCATATGGGTAATTTTACAGTCTCAGAAGAAATTATGAAACTCGAAGAGGAAATCGAAAAAATTAAACAACTGAAACTGCAAGTTGTAAAACAACAGGATTATGAAGAAGCCGCAAGATTGAGAGATAAAGAACGTCAATTACAATCAGACCTTGAAATTGCTAAACGTGAATGGGAAGCTAAAACTCAAGATATGATATATGATGTTACCGAAGATGACATTGCTACTGTTGTATCGATGATGACAGGCATTCCAGTTACTCGTGTAGTTCAGGCTGAATCAGAAAAATTAATGAATATGGAAGAAGCTCTTAAACAAAGAATTGTTGGACAGGATGAGGCAGTTAGCAAATTATGTAAAGCTATTCGTCGTGCTCGTGCAGGATTGAAGAGAGCTAACAAACCAATTGGAACTTTTATATTCTTAGGACCTACTGGAGTAGGAAAAACTGAACTCGCAAAAGAATTAGCAAGATATTTATTTGACAGCGAAGATGCTTTAATTAGAATTGATATGAGTGAATATATGGAGAAATTTGCTGTATCTCGTCTTGTTGGGGCTCCTCCAGGATATGTTGGATACGACGAAGGTGGTCAATTAACAGAAAGAGTTCGTCGTAAACCATATTCTGTTGTTTTATTTGATGAAATTGAAAAAGCTCATCCTGATGTATTTAATATTTTGCTTCAAGTACTTGATGATGGAATTTTAACAGATAGTTTAGGAAGAAGAGTTGATTTCAAAAATACAATTATAATTATGACTTCAAATGTTGGTACAAAAGATATTAAAACAACAGGTGGATTTGGTTTTGGAACTGCTTCTGAAGCTGACCAATATACAAGTTTGAAAAATACTGTTGAAGATGCAATGCGTCGATTGTTTAATCCTGAATTCTTAAATAGAATTGATGAAGCAATAGTATTCAGAAATCTTGATAAAGAAGATATTAAGAAGATTATCAACATTGAAATGAAAGATTTGATTAAGAATCTGAGTGAAAACAAAATGAGTATTGAATTGCATAAGTCGGCAGTTGAATTCTTAACTGAAAAAGGTTTTGATCCTAAATTTGGAGCTAGACCTTTGAAACGAGCAATTCAAAAATATGTAGAAGACCCTCTTGCAGAAGAATTATTGCTCGGTCATTTTAAGGAAGGTGATAAGATTATAGTAAAACATAAAAAGAATTCCGATGAACTTTACTTTGTTCCTGAAAAAGCAACTGAAACAGAAGAACAGGACAGCGAAGAAAAGAAAACTATATGAAAGTATTATCAGCTGAAGAAGTAAAAGAAAAATTAAATGATGTAATTGGTTGGGAAATTGTAGATAATAAACTTATCAAAGAATATAAGCTTAAAAATTTTTCAGGAGCAATTTCATTTATTGTAAGGATTGGAATAGAAGCAGAAAAGCTAGACCATCATCCAGATTTGTATCTTTATGGTTGGAATAATGTTAAAGTAATTTTGTTTACACACAGTGCTAATGGCATTACAGAAAACGATATTAATCTTGCTCATAAAATAGAACAAATAGTAAAATGACACACAATCAAATTCTCGATATTTTTCTTAAAACTAATGCCCTGTTAAATGGGCATTTTTTATTAACCTCTGGCAGACACAGCAACCAATATTTTCAATGTGCTCTTGTTCTTCAATATCCAGAATATAATGAATTGATTTGTTCATTGATAGCAAATCACTTTAAAGATTATGATATTGATGTGGTTATATCACCAGCAATTGGTGGAATAGTTGTTGGACAGGAAGTAGCTAGACAATTAAACAAAAAATCAATTTTTGCTGAAAGAGAAGATAAATCATTAACCTTAAGGAGAGGGTTCTATATCGAAGAGGGAAAAAAATATTTAATTTGCGAGGATGTAGTTACAACAGGAGGTTCTGTTTTCGAAGTAATTGAAATTGTTAGAAATAATGGGGGAATAGTTGCAGGAGTGGGTTATATTGTAGACAGAAGTAATAACAAAGTAAATTTTGGTGTCCCACAATTTAGCACATTGCAATTAGATGTTGTTTCATATTTACCTGATGAATGTCCTCTTTGCAAAGAAAATAAAATCCCGCTTGTAAAACCTGGTTCAAGAAAAATTAATCTGTAGCAATACCATGAAAAAATTAATCTGGCTATTTTTTTTATGTTCTTCAATAATATTTTCTCAAATTAATTTTGAAGAATATTTTACAAATGAAACTTTGAGATTTGATTTTTATCATACCGGCAATAAGGATAACGAAATTATATCTTTTGAAAAACTTGTTAAAGAACAGCTTTGGGCAGGTTCTAAAAAAAATTTAATTGATACTTTTAATTATGGCAATTACATGTTAAAAGTTTATGATGAAGCTGAAAACAAGCTGATTTATTCGCGAGGTTTTTCAACTTTATTTCAAGAATGGCAAACAACTGAAGAAGCAAAAAATGTATGGCGTTCATTTGAAGGCTCGCT
>JARYLX010000158.1 GCA_029907415.1 Melioribacter sp. | reverse complement strand
ATTTTCATTTATTATTGTTGTTATAACTTCTGCCGCTTCTGCAATAATTTATTATTCACTTACAGATAGCCTTCTCACAAGATATCAATCGCAATCAATATCAAATTCAACAAACAACTTTATTTTTGTTTTTGAAGCATCACTTCAACAAGTCGAATATGACATAAAAAAAATTTCACCATCGACAAAAAACTTTAACAGGATAAATTTAGATTCAACCAGCATAGATTTTCTTTTTACTTTAGAAAATGATTCTTTGATTAATATAAACCAATTCAAAAAAAATAAAAATGTCAGTCTTAACTTGGCTTCAAGGTCAATCAAAAAATTTTTTGAAGTAAATCCAAATGTTGTTTTAAGTTTTTCAAGGATAGACAACAACGAGATAATTTATTACGGAAAAGTTCTTGATTCTAATTTTCTCAGCAAAATTTCTGAAAAAATTAGAGCTGACGTTGCATTAATAATAGATAATCAACTATACGATATTTCCAATCCTGATAAAAATCAGAAATTTATTCCTGCGTTAAATCATTCCATCCAGAATTTAAAATTCAAAAATAACTATGACATTTATAATGAAGAGATTGATAATGCTGACTTTAAAGCTTCGCTCTATGTACCAAGACAAATTTTAGCTCCTGCAGGAAAATTAAACTTTATAATTTTCACATCTTTTGAAGAAACTGCAGATTTCAGAAATACCTTAAGAAATGTTGTTATCCTGATTGTTGCTGCTGGAAGTGCTCTCACATTTATATTTGTTCTTCTATTCACTTATAAATTTAGAAAGCAGCTTACATTATTAAGTGAAGCAACTGAAATTACAACTAAAGGAAATCTTGAACACCGTGTTACTATAATTTCAAAAGATGAAATAGGAAATCTTGGAGAAGCATTCAACAAAATGCTTGATGTAATTAAAAAGAAAGAAGACATTGAAAAAGAATATACTGAATTCATAAAACTCATTAATCAAAATCCCACACTAAAACAAGTATCTGAGGCTGCACTTACAAAAATTATAAAAGCAACAGGCTGTTCATTTGGTTTGCTCTATATAATAGAAAATAAAAACTTAAGATTAACTTCTTCCTATGGAATAAATCAAGATTCAGTTAACACAAATTTTAACTCAGATTTTTATTCTAATGTGATTGATAAAAAAGAAAGTGTTGAATTTATTTTTGAAAACAACTTCCCTGAAATTAAAACTGGCCTTGCATCAATCAAATTAAAATATCTTTTGATTTATCCAATCTTATATAACAAAGAACCAATTGCAATACTTGAACTTGCATCTGAAACTATTCCACAAAATGAGGTTAAAAATTATCTTGATAATATTCAAGAACATTTAGCAATTGGGTTGGTAAATGCCGTTTCACTTGAACAACTTGAAAATTACATTTCAGAATTAAAAAGATTAAACGAGGAATATCAGAAACAGAACAAACAAATAATTCAGCAGAACGAACAACTAAAGGAACTTCATAATCAACTAAGAGAAAAAGCTGAGGAACTCGAAAAACAAAGACTCAAAGCAGTAGAATTAACAAAAGTGAAGTCACAATTCCTTGCAAGTATGTCGCACGAATTGAGAACGCCATTAATTTCAATTCTTGGTTTAACCGAGCTTTTGTTAAAAGATTCTTATTCCAATCCAAAGTTTAATGAAAAACTGAACATTGTCTACCGCAACGGAAAAAAATTATTGAGATTAATTACAAACATACTGGAATTCTCAAGACTTGAATCCGGAAAAATTGAAGTCAAAAAAGAAAAATTTTTGTTAAGCGAACTAATTGAAGAAGTAAAACAAAACTTCGAAATTCCTGCAGAAGACAAGAAATTGAAATTTTCTATTGAAGCCCCAAGAAGAAAAAATATTTTACTGGATACAGATAAAAATAAACTCGACCACATACTTTCAAATCTTCTGATGAATGCAATTAAATTCACCGAGAAAGGAGAAGTAAAATTATCTATCGAATTGATTGATAATAATTCAATTAAATTTTCTGTTATTGACACTGGAATTGGCATCCCAGAAGAAAAAAAAGAATTAATTTTTGCAGAGTTCAAACAAATCGAAATGGGTAATTCAAAACATTTTGGCGGGGCTGGCCTTGGACTTGCAATTTGTAAAAGATATGTTGAACTGCTTGGAGGAAAATTATCACTTGAAAGTCGTGTGAACCAAGGAACAAAATTTTCATTTATACTAAATGATGCAATAGTAGAAATTATAGAAACTGATGATGATAATTTTTTAAAAGTAAAAGAAGATTATGAAGAATCTAAAAATTTTTCTGCTTTGATAATTGGAAGCAGTGAAAATGTAAATAAACTTGTAAAAGATTATTTAATTACTTACAATTATCAAATTACAATCTGTGAAAGCGGCAAACAAAGTCTCGAAACAATCAACAAACAAAAGTTCAGTTCAATAATTATTAATTCTTATTTGAATGATTACAACATCTGGCAGCTGATTGCAGATATAAGAAAAAATCCTGCTGCACAGGAAACTCCCATAATAATTTATAATGTTATTGAAAATGAAAAAGTGGGCTGGGCTCCAAATGTATTTAACTTTTTAATTAAACCTGTAACAGAAAACACTTTGAAAAATTTAATTAACCAGATTAAATTATTCACTAATAAAAGCATCGACAAAATAATTTATACCAGTTACAAGAAAGAAGAATATGAAATTATCAAAGACACTTTTCTGAAAACCATAGACTTTGATTACAGAAACTCACTTGAATCTGCCATGGCATTGATTGATTACAGCAAAGTGCAGGTATTTTTAATTGATGTAGAGTCATTCAAATCAGATGCACTTTTATTCTGCTCGTTATTAAGACAGAACAAGTTTACAAAAAACACGCATCTTGTTTTTCTTACCCAGCAGAACTTTTCGGAAGATGAACTAACAGATTTAACAAAAACTTTCAACGCAATAACACTCAGAGAAAAAAATCATCCTCTTGATATTCTAAAATTCATTAAAGACAGATTGCAAATAGACGACAGTGAAGCAAATAAAAGACTTAATTTGATGATTGAATCTTCACCTCGAAAACGAGAATCAATTCATGATTCACTAAAACCTACCATCATGATAGTTGATGACGATGAAGATACATTATTTACAATTGGAGAATTGCTTAAAGAATTAAACTGCAGTCCGGTTTATGCTCATAATGGAATGGAATGTTTATTAATGCTAAATCATATTTTACCTGATTTAATTTTTTTAGATATAATGATGCCAACAATGGATGGATTTGAAACTATTAAAAGAATTCGTGCAAGCAGCAGAACTGCTAATATTCCTGTAATTGCTCTTACTGCTTATGCAATGCTTGAAAATAAAGAAGTAATCGAAAAAAATGGATTTAACGATTTGGTTACAAAACCTGTTGATTCTTCAACGATATCTTCAAAGATTAATAGTTATCTCAAAGTAAGAGTTTTTTAACAATATGAAGAAAATTTTAGTTATTGACGATTATCCAGATAATGTATTTTTAATTCAGGATAGACTTGAACAGGAAGGTTTTGAAGTAATCAAAGCTTATGACGGTCACATGGGAATTCAAAAAGCTATCGAAGAAAAACCTGATTTAATTCTTCTTGACATTATGATGCCGGGGATATCAGGTTACGATGTTTGCAGAATCCTTACTTCGCGAGAAGATACAAAACAAATCCCAATAATTCTCCTAACAGCACTTACAGAAGCAGAAAACTTAAAAGAAGGTTTACAGGCAGGAGCATTTGATTACATCAAAAAACCTTTCAACAAAACTGAATTAATTGCAAGGATAAAATCTGCTCTGCGTTTTAGTGAAACAAATAAATTCTTAATAGAAATCGAGAAAATAAAAACATTTGCAGCTACTGTAACAACAGCCAATCATGAAATTAAACAACCGCTTACTTTAATTAATCTTTCAACAGCTGCAATCAAAAGAGAACTTTCAAAAGAAAGTTTTTCGAAGGAGGCAGTTTTAAAAAGAATAGAGTTTATAGAAAAAGCAGCAAGTGATATTGTAAAAGTTCTTGAAAAACTTGGTTCAATCAAAAAGCCTGTTTTAACACCTTATGTAAATGACCTGCATCTTATTGACCTTGAAGCAGAAAAGGACAAAGAGACAGGCAGCAATTAAAAATTGTTAAATCAACCAAGTCTATTGCTCTTTAATCAACTTTATAAGTTTTTCTTTATCAATCTTTCCTAATTCTGTTCTCGGAATCTTTTCTACAAAATAAAATCGCTTGGGAATTTTGTATGATGCAATATAAGAAATCAATTCTCTTTTAATTTCTGACAGAGTTTTTTCATTGTTCAAAACTATAGCTGCAGAAATTAATTGTCCCCATTCTTTATCTTTTTCAGGAAATACATAAACATCTTCGACTTCGTTTAACTGTTTAATTGCATTTTCTACTTCTTTTATGCTTACATTTTCGCCGCCTGTAATAATAATATCTTCTCTTCGAGAGTCAATATAAAGATAACCATCTTCATCGAGCCAACCGTAATCGCCAGTTAAAAAATACTCATCAACATTTCTTCCCCTATTTTCTGAAGAGAGATATTCTCTGAACAATGTTTTACTTTTGATTGCAATTTCTCCCTTTTCATGTGTATTAAGAAATTCACCTTTACTCCCTATTATTTTTATATCAACATTTTTAAGTGGCTTTCCTGTTGATTTAGGTTTTAAGATATAATCTTTGCTTATTAATGCAGTAACCATTGAACATGTTTCTGTTGAACCATAAACTTTTACAATATTCCACCCTTCTTTAATTGCGTTATCACATAAAGAAGTATCTAAAGGTCCGCCGCCAAGAAATACATATTTTATATTTTTCTTTGGTTTAAATTTTTCTTCGATTAATCTATAAAGTGTGGTCGAGACAAATGAAATATGTGTTGGTTCAAACTTTTGAATTGCTGTTCTAATGTCATCATAGTTTAATGAATTAGGAATTGCAATTTTACTTTTCGAAATTAATGAGCGGCAAAAAATCATAAAACCGCCAATATGATAAAAAGGAAGCGATGCAAGCCAGATATCATCACCTGTTAAATTTATAAATTCATCCAGAACTGAGGTGCTTTCATAAATGCTTTCAAAAGTATGAACCACTGCTTTTGATTTCCCTGTGCTGCCAGATGTAAACATTATAAGTGCATCACGATTAATATCAAAATCATGAATAAAATAATTTTCAGAAGTATACTTTAATTGATTTAATCTTGATAACAAAACTATCTTGCCAGGTATTTCTTTTTTGAAATTGTAAAGTTTATCATCAATTACAAGAAATGATATTCCAATTTTTTCTATCTGGTGTAATAATTCGTTTTCAGTTAACCTAATATTCAAAGGAACAGCTACAGCTCCGCAAAACCAGATTGCATTTACCATAAACAAAAACTCTTTTGAATTATTAAAAAGAATTCCAACCCTATCATTTTTCCTAACTCCTATATCATATAATCGACAGAAAAATTGAAATGATTTTTCGAAATATTGTATGTAGTTAATTCTTTCAGATGCGGTAATTATTGCTAATAATTCCGATGCTGACTTGCTCTGTTCAATAAGCCAGTGTTCTTTGTTTGTAATTGCAATCATATCTGTAAATCATAACTGGGAGGAAAATCTTTTATTTCGAAATTTATATTGCCATTTTTAATGGCATATTGATCAAAACAAATATTATATTCAAAAAAATCTGAAGTATCCAATCCATGAGCATATGAATGAGAAGCACAGGAAGTAATAAACACCAATGCGCTTTTACCAATCGAACTTTCAAAAGCTGATGAAACAATTATACACTTATTCTTTGTCTCTGCATAATTAATTAATTCTATTGAATCAAATACACTCCCATAAATCATTGGTTTCACAACTATAAAATTAATCTGGCTTTCATCAATAATATTTTTTGCATCATTAATATTTTTCACACATTCATCAAGAGCTATTTCAACTTTAGATTCTTTAGCCAATTCTAAATTGCACATCAATTCAGCGCAGGGTTCTTCAATAAATTCTATTTTGAATTTTTCTAACTCTTTAAGATAACTTTTTGCTTTTTCATAACTCCATTTTCCATTAGCATCAAGACGAACAATTATTTTATTTAAAAACTTTTTATAAACCAATTCCAATAAAGAAAAATCATCTGCAAAATTTTCTCTTCCTATCTTTATCTTAAAAGTTCTATATCCTTGATTATATTTTTTTTGAATTTCACCGATAACAAATTCAGGCTCCGAAATATCCAGAACAGTATTTATGTAAATTTCTTTTTTTAGACATCTATTCGAAAAAAATTTTTTTTGTTCATATTTTCTGATAAATAACAAATTCAGCAATATCTGTTCAAAAGCAAATCTCAATGAATTCAAGTTTGACAAATTTTTTATTTGAACTCTTGCATTTTCAATATCATCATCTAAAAAAATTTCATTCTGTGAAATTAATTTTATTTCTTCTTCAAGTTCCTTTAAGGATTCACTACTAAAACCTAAAAGCGGTGATGCTTCACCGTATGTAACATTGCTTTCTTCATCAATAGCTTTTATGATGATTCCTTCTCGTTTATCAAACGCACTATATGAATTTTTAAATTCAGTTTTTAATGGGAGTGAGAAAAGAAAATATTTAATTACTTTTAATATCATAAAAGAATACCAGCTGCAAACAGCAATCCATAAATTGCCGAAAGCTTTGCAGTAAGTTCGAGAGTTTTATTTAATTCTTTTCCCTTAAGAGTATAAATCATTTTTATCAATTTAATTGCAATTGGCAAAGAAAGAATTGGAAGAAAAACAAATAAGCTTTTTTTGAATGTAAAGTAAACAATAAATAAAATTAAATATGATAATATCATAAAGCAGACATATTGAAGACGGGAAAATTTTTCTCCAAAAATGACTGCAAGCGTATTTTTACCACTTAGTTTATCCTCTTCTCTATCGCGATAATTATTTACAACAAGAATATTTGTAATCAAAGCTCCAACTGGAACAGAAGCCCAGAA
>JARYLX010000157.1 GCA_029907415.1 Melioribacter sp. | reverse complement strand
AGGTAATTCAGATTGCAAATAAAGTTGCAGGAATGTCTCTTGCTGAAGCTGATTTGCTAAGAAGAGCAATGGGAAAGAAAGACCTCAAAGCAATGCAGGAACAAAGAGAAAAATTTATTAAAGGAGCAGAACAAAATAATATTGACGCAAAAATTGCCGGTGAAATTTTTGATGCTATCGATAAATTTGCTAACTATGGTTTTAATAAAAGTCATGCTGTTGCATACAGTATTCTAGCATATCAAACTGCTTATCTTAAAGCTCATTATCTTGAAGAATTTTTAGCTGCTAATCTTTCAAATAAATTTGATAATACTGATAAGGTTACAATTTTACTTGAAGAATGCAGAAAACTTGGAGTTAAAGTTCAGCCGCCTGATATTAATCATCCAACTGTAAAATTTCAGGTTAAGGATAAGAAAATAATTTTTGGTATGGCAGCAATTAAAAATGTTGGAATACAAGCAGTAGAAGAAATTCAAAGAGCTCATGATGCTCTGGGAAGAGATTTTAAAAGTATTTATGATTTCTGTGCAAATATTGATACAAGAATTGTTAATAAGCGGGCACTTGAAGGTCTTGTGCTTGCAGGTGCACTTGATTCATGTGGCGGAACAAGGGCTCAAAATTTTGCTGCTATTGAAGAAGCTCTTGAATTTGGAAGTAAAATTAAAACAGCAAAAGAATCTCATGCCGATAGCCTTTTTGCTACAAACACAGAAGAGTTTCATTATGAAGAACCTACACTTCCTGATGTTAGACCATGGGATTCTCGTGAAAGACTTGCTAAAGAAAGAGAAGTTCTTGGATTTTATTTGAGTGGCCATCCTTTAAGAAAATATGAAATTGAATATAACTCATTTGCCACTGTTCATCTTGGAGATTCAGAAACATTCAACTTTAATGATACTGTTCGTGCTTGTGGTGTTGTAACGGATGTAACTCATAAAATGGATAAGAACGGAAATAAAATGGCTTTCTTTAAACTTGATGATTTTTCAGGTTCATGTGACTGCTTGATGTTTTCAAAAACATTTAAGGATTTTGGTGAGCTTATATTCCCTGAATCTACAATTATGGTAAAAGGAAAACTTGAAAGCAGTGGAGATACTGTTAAACTTCATGTCGATGAAGCTTATCCATTAAGTGATGTTAAAAATAAATTTACAAAACGACTTGGAATCATTCTGGATACTTCATTTCATTCTCCAGAAATAATTGATAATATTCAACAATTAATGATGCAGTTTGAAGGAAGTATTCCCGTTCTTTTATGTGTGAAAGAAAATGGTACAACTAGAGAATTTACTCTTGAATACAAAGTGAAATTGGATGATGAATTTATTGAAAAAATGAAAGATTTAATCGGCGATGAAAATATAATTTATTTCATAAATTAAATTATTTTTTTCATATAACTAAAAATGAATATGAAAAATTGAGCTATTGTTATCGATTAGAAGCAACTTAGTTATTAAATTTTTTTAGGTTACATTCAGTTTATAAAATCATCTAATAGGAAGCAATCTTTTAAATAAGGAATTAGAAAAACTTTATTTTAGAATTAACAAAAAATATTTTTTGAAAGAAACATGCTCGAAAATAAAATTGAATTTCTTTCAAAAACATATCAAACTACTTTCATTTATTTCATTAAATAAAATTAATTTTAATAAAAACATAAGCGTTTGATTTGTTTTTTCTATTTCTTAAGTTTGCAAACACTTAAAAAATAAGGAAGAATCAATGGAAAAAAAATGGGCATTAATATTAGGTGCATCAAGTGGTTTTGGTGGAGCTTCTGCAGTAGAGCTCTCAAAACATGGATATAATATATTTGGAGTTCACCTTGACCGTCAGGCAACAATGCCACAAGTTCAACAAATTATTAAAAAGATAGAAAAAAATGGTCAGCAGGCTGTATATTTTAATATAAATGCAGCAGACCAAATTAAAATAAATGATACACTCGACGAAATTAAAGAAAGATTTGCTGCTTCAAAAGAACATTCAAAAGTTAATGTATTAATTCATTCACTTGCATTTGGAACACTAAAACCATTTATATCAAAAAATCCAGATGAATGTGTAACACCTGCCCAAATGACTATGACACTTGAAGTAATGGCACATTCTTTAGTTTATTGGACTCAGGGATTAGTATTTAGAGATTTATTAGCACAAGGGGGAAGAATTTTTGCACTTACAAGTGCAGGTTCTCATACAGTAATCCCGAATTATGGTGCAGTATCGGCTGCTAAAGCTGCACTCGAAGCTCATATTCGTCAATTAGCTGTAGAACTTGGTTCAATGAGAGTAACCTGCAATGCAATTATGGCTGGTGTAACTGATACTCCCGCAGGAAGAAAAATTCCAATGTTTGATAAAATGCTTAATGCAGCAAAATTCAAAAACCCTCAAGGAAGATTAACCACACCAGAGGATATTGCTAAAGCTATAGTAGCTTTGTGTGACGAAAAATGTGATTGGATTTCTGGCAATGTGATTGGAGTAGATGGAGGAGAATACATTGTAAATTTCATTGGTGAAAAAGCTCATCTTGCTTTCAAAGCAGATTGACAATCCAAACAAATAAGGTATAAATAAATGAACGAGTTCACCTTTACAGAAGAACAAAAAATGCTTCGCGAAACCGTGCGAGATTTCGTGAACAATGAAATTAAACCAATTGCATCAAAAATCGATGAAGAAGAAAAAATTCCAGATGACTTAATTAAAAAATTAGCAGAACTTGGATTTCTTGGTGTATCATTCCCGGAGGAATATGGCGGAGGAGGATTTGGCGAGGTTGGTTATTGTATTATGCAGGAAGAAATTGCAAGAGGCTGTATGTCAACCGCAACTTTCATAGGTGCTCATCAATCCATTGGAGCTAATGCAATTTATATTGGCGGTAATGAAGAACAAAAGAAAAAATTTCTTACACCTCTTGCAAAAGGAGAAAAAATTGGCGCATTTTGTTTGACAGAAGCTCAAGCAGGTTCTGATTCATTTAATGTAAAAACACGAGCAGAACTGGACGGTGATGAATGGGTTCTTAATGGTGAAAAACTTTGGATTACAAATGGTGGAATTGCTGATATTGTGACTGTATTTGCAAGAACTTCAAAAGGAATTAGTGCATTTATTGTGGAAACTAATTCTCCTGGTTTTCATGCTGGACAGCCAGAAAAGAAAATGGGAATTAGAGGCAGCACAACTAATCCAATTACATTCGATAATCTAAGAATACCTAAAGAAAATTTATTGGGAAAAGAAGGGCGTGGATTTTTACTTGCTATGAAAACACTTGATGCAGGAAGATTGGGCTTAGGTGCTGCATGTCTTGGTGCTGCTAAAGAACTTTTAGAACTTTCCACTCGTTATGCAAAACAAAGAAAACAATTTGATCAGACAATTTCTAATTTTCAGGCAGTACAATTCATGCTTGCAGAAATGGCAATGATGATTTATAACATGGAATCAATTGTTTATAGGACAGCTGTGGATTATGATTTAGGAAAAGATATTTCATATCAATCTGCAATTGTGAAATTATATTGTTCTGAATCCCTGGATAAAATAGCAGATTATGCAGTTCAAATTCATGGAGGTATGGGCTATTCACGTGAATTACCTATTGAAAGATTTTATCGAGATTCCCGTATTAATAGAATTTTTGAAGGTACAAATGAAATTCAGAAAGGTATAATTGCAAGAGAAGTAATTAAGAAAAATGGAGTTTTATTTTAAATCTTATAAAGGAGAAAAATTATATCATGAAGCCATTTATATTTACAGACAGCAATTTCGACCAGGAAGCACTTCAATCAAATATTCCTGTTATTGTTGATTTCTGGGCTGCATGGTGTGGTCCTTGCAGAATGATTGCCCCTATAATTGAAGAACTTTCAGAAGAATACGAAGGAAAAATTAAAGTTGGAAAACTTGACGTAGATGAAAATCAAAATACTGCTATTAGATATGGTGTAAGAAGTATTCCTACAGTTCTATTTATTAAAGATGGAAAAGTAATAGATCAGATTATTGGAGCTGTTCCTAAAAGTGTATTTATTGAAAAGATTAAGAATATTTTATAATTAAGTTAAAACATGTTTAATAAAAGAGAAAAAATAATTTTTTTATTTTTTATACTTGACAAAGCCAATAAGTGGTATTATTTTTTTGTCGAAAAACAAAAGATTTAGAATTATACTGTTTATTAGAAAATAATAAATAATATCAAAGATTCAGTGGCATAAAATGGGCAATAGTTTTTTGAGGAACAGAACTTATATGGAAAAAAGTTTAGAATTAATTCAACACAATAGTTCTAATATAACTAATTACAATATCTCACAAAGATAGGAGGTAATTATTGTTTTTTATTTACAATTTTAATCCTTTCAATAACCCTTTCTTAATTAAAATAACAAGTTAAGGAGTAAAGTATGCATCGAAGAATTTTTTACTTTTTGCTATTGCTTGCTCTTTTTCCTGCGTTGATTTCTGCAGGAACAAAGGGTAGAATTAAAGGGAAGGTTGTCGATTTGCAAACCGGTGAACCGCTAATTGGTGCTAATATAATTGTACTTGGTACAACAACTGGTGCGGCATCGGATGCAAACGGAGAATATGTCCTTCAAAACCTTGACCCGGGTGTTTATTCGGTTCGTGCTTCTTACCTGGGATATCAATCAATAACTATTTCTAATGTGAGAGTTAATGCTGACTTAACAACCTCACTTGATTTCCAGCTACCAAGCGAAGAAATTCAAGTAGGCACAGTTGAAATTGTAGCACAAAAACCTCTCATTCAAAAAGACAATACAAATGCAGTCAGAATTACAACTAGTGAAGACATACAGGCATTACCTGTTCGTGGAGTAAATAATATTGTTAGTTTAACTGCTGGTGTTGTTTTACAAA
Organism: Melioribacter sp.; assembly: GCA_029907415.1. Lineage (GTDB taxonomy): Bacteria > Bacteroidota > Ignavibacteria > Ignavibacteriales > Melioribacteraceae > Rosettibacter > Rosettibacter primus. The sequence continues at coordinate 2,197 of JARYLX010000157.1, read as the reverse complement.
ATGGTAACATCTTTATTCGTGGCGGTAGATTTGACGAAGTAGGTTACTACCTCGAAGGTGTTCCAATTAAAAATCCAATTACAGGAAATAGAGGTGTAACAATTTCTCAGGATGCTCTCGAAGAAATACAAGTTCAAGCTGGTGGTTATACTGCAGAATTTGGAGGTGCAAATGCAGGTATTATCCGTCAATCATTTAAATCCGGCGGAACTCAACTAAAAGCAAGTTATGAATATATTACTGATAACATTACATTCAAGAGTAAAGATAATGCTTTTGATGGAAAGAAACGTCTTGGTGCATACTGGTGGGGTTATAATGAACAAAGTGCTGTATTAAGTGGCCCTTTGTTCGATAACAGAGTAAAATTCTTTGCAAATGTAAATTATGTTTACAACAGAGATCCTAATCCACAACCCAATCCAGGTATAAACTTAGGCATACTCACAGATGATATTACACATGATACAATAAATTTTGTATATCCAGCAGGTCCACAAAAAGGTTCTCAAGAACATTACATTACATATACAGGAACACTTAATTTTGATTTAAAACCTGTACTTGTTAGACTCTCAGGAACCTATACAACATACAATGGAGAAGTTATATCTGGAGCTCCAGTTGTAAACATTCTACAAACACGCAGAGGTGTAAACGAGCAAACAAATGGTGCTCTGAATCTAAAGATTACTCATGTTCTAAGCGGTTCAATGTTTTATGAATTATCTGCTGGCTATTTCTTTGCAAACAGCGAAACTTATACTCCAGGACTTGGTTCTAACTACTGGTTATATGGAGATAGCGTAGCCAATGCAGAAGTTGGTTGGACAATTCCAAGAACTGCAGCTGATATAGCAAATGGCGTTGTTGGTAGATATGTAAGTCCAACACAAGCAAGTATAATGGGATTCACATTTAATAGAGATGGTTCTATTCCAACAGGTTATGGTAAAAATGATAGAAAAGGACTAACACTTAGTGGTTCTCTTTCTTTCTTACTTGGAAAGAATCATTCATTTAAGATTGGTGGTGAATATCAACAATATATATTAAGAAACTGGGGCTTACGTTCTCAAGTAAGCTTGGCTGCCTCTTTGCATAACTGGCTTGTTGCTCATCCTACCGCTACAGAAGATGATATTAATGCAGCAAAGAGACAATTTATTTTAACACGAGGTGTTAATAATTATGGCTATGATGTTTTTGGTAATGAAACCGACGAAGGATTCTTTGATGCACCTCATAAACCAGTTTTTGCTGCCGCATACATTCAAGATAAAATTGAATATGAAGACCTTGTTATTAATGCAGGTTTGAGATTTGATTATATTGATATTGATAATCTTACATTTGTTGACCCAACCAAACCTGACCTTGCAATTAACCCTCAAACTGGCGAACTGTACGAAGCTGGCTGGAAGAAAGTACCTACATTTAGTGCTATCAGTCCTCGTTTAGGATTTTCATTCCCTGTTACTGATAAAACAGTATTCCATGCACAGTTTGGTAAATTCGTGCAGCAACCTGCATTAAATACAGCATATTTAGGTTATTATGAATTAGCATGGGAAATTAAAGGTGGTTACTTTATTTCAAGACCTGCTGGTTCTGATATCAGACCTACAAGAACTACTCAATATGAATTAGGATTTACTCAGCAATTAACTGATTTTATGTCCATAGATATTACGGGTTATTATAAGGATATAAAAGATCAGGTACAATTCGTAAATCAACCAGTTGTAAGAACCTCAGCATTCCAAAATTATAACATATTAGCAAATGGCGATTATGCTACTACTAAAGGTGTTGAAATTACACTTAATATGAGAAGATACCAAAGATTAGCTGTTAATGCTTCGTTATCATTCCAGGATGCAAGAGGAACCGGTTCGAATCCATATTCAAATAGTGGTGTTGTTGGAGCTCCTCTTGATGGTGTAACTATATTCGTTCCAAAATATATTAGTCCGCTTCAGTTCAACCAGGCATTGAGAGGAAATGTTAATATTGATTATAGATTTGGTCCAAACGATGGTCCAGCAATATTACATGATTTTGGTGTATCAATGCTTGCAATGTTTAATAGCGGACATCCATATACAAGAGGTTTTGGTGCTTTGAATGCTGAAACAGATGCAAGATTTAGACAACCACTCGAAGCATTAAATGCATCTACTACTCCTGCAGAATT
>JARYLX010000156.1 GCA_029907415.1 Melioribacter sp. | reverse complement strand
ACTTACATTTATCCTTTCTTAAACGAAGAAACAAAAACTATAAAAGTAAGAACAGAAGTAAGAAATACTGCTAATTATGATTTTAAACCTGGAATGTTTGCTACTGTTAAATTTGTTTCACCCGTTTCAGTAGATGCTATTGTTGTTCCAAACCAGGCAATTATCCGTTCTGGCGAAAGAAACATAGCTGTAATTTCATTAGGCGGCGGTTACTTCGAGCCAAGAGAAATTAAATTGGGTGTTGAATCGGATGGATTAGTTCAGGTACTTGAAGGAATTAAAGAAGGTGAAAAAATTGTTGTCTCTTCTCAATTCCTGATTGATTCAGAAAGCAATCTTAAAGCCGCAATCCAGCAAATGAGCGGTCATAAAGGGATGGATATGAGCAAACCGACTGAAAAACAAAGTCCCTCGGAGGACCACAGCAAAATGAATATGGATTATAAAGAGAAACAGAAAAATGAAGTGAAATCAAAAAAATCTGAAAGTATTCATACAAAACACAACGAGAGTTCTATAATTCGCAAAGGAGTAATTGACTTAAAAGCAATTGATGAAAATAAGGATGGCAAACTTTATCAAGATTTGATGGATTGGAATGTAATTTCTGATAAGCCGGGTAAATGCCCAATTTGTGGAATGACACTAAAAGAATTAACAATTGATGAAGTTAAAGCAAATCTTGAGAAACATGGTTTTAAATATAAACAATAGATTTATGAGAATAATATGTATTGAACTCAACCCCCATGAAAAAATCCCTCTCTTCTTAAGAGAGGGACAAAGGGTGAGTTTATGATAGTAAAAACATCAAATGTACAAACAAAAGTTTATTAAGCGAATGACTGCAAGTTAATATTAAATCTAATTTCTGCTGTTGAATAAAATGCCTATAGAAAATAAATGGAGTAAAAATGTTAGAAAAAATAATAGAGTTTTCTGTAAAGAATAAATTTCTCGTTATACTTGCAACGGCTTTTATAATTGGAATTGGAATTTATTCATTAGTGAATACTCCTGTTGATGCTATTCCAGATTTGAGTGATGTGCAGGTTATTATTTATACAGAATATCCCGGACAATCACCAAGAATAGTAGAAGATCAGGTTACGTATCCATTAACAACCGCAATGGTCTCCGTCCCGGGTTCTAAAGTAGTGCGTGGTTATTCATTTTTTGGCTTTTCATTAGTTTATATAATTTTTGAAGATGGAACTGATATTTATTGGGCAAGAAGCAGAGTATTAGAATATCTTAACTATGCACAAAAAAGACTTCCTCCCAAGGTAGTTCCAACTTTAGGTCCGGATGCAACAGGTGTCGGCTGGATTTATGAATATAAACTCACATCTGATAAAAGGTCGCTTCAAGAACTTCGGTCGATTCAAGATTGGTATCTAAAATATGCACTTTCTTCTGTTGAAGGTGTAGCTGAAGTAGCAAGTATTGGCGGATATGTTAAACAATATCAAGTAACAGTCGACCCTGCAAAACTTCTTGCCTATAACATTCCCATTGATATGATAGAAATGGCAATAATGAAATCTAATAACGATGTTGGCGGCGAAGTAATTGAAATGGGTGAAATGGAATTTATGGTAAGAGGACTTGGCTACATCAAATCAATTGAGGATGTTGAAAATATTCCATTGATGGTAGATAAAAGAACTAATACACCTGTCTACTTAAAAGACGTTGCTGATGTAACGTTGGGTCCTTTAATGAGAAGAGGAATCGCAGAAGCTAATGGTGAAGGTGAAGTAGTTGGCGGAATAATAGTAATGAGGTATGGACAAAATGCTCTCAAGGTTATTAAAGATGTAAAAAACAAAATAGAAGAATTGAAAGCAGGGTTGCCTGATGATGTAAAAATTGAACCTGTATATGACCGTTCGGGATTAATTGAGCGAGCTATTGATACATTAAAAGAAAAACTTATTGAAGAAATAATAATTGTAGCTCTGGTTTGTATAATATTTTTAATGCATGCAAGAAGTGCGTTTGTAGCAGTCTTTACATTGCCCACGGCAATATTAATGTCTTTTATAATAATGCGCTGGCAGGGAATTAATGCAAACATAATGTCATTAGGCGGAATTGCAATAGCAATTGGTGCAATGGTGGATGCTGCGATTATTATGATTGAAAATGCACATAAACATATTGAACACGAAGCACTAAAACCACCCGAGGAAAGAAGAAATCGCTGGCAGTTGATTATTGATGCTTCAAAAGAAGTTGGTCCATCATTATTCTACTCACTGCTGGTAATAACTGTATCTTTCATTCCAGTATTTACACTCGAAGCCCAAGAAGGCAGATTGTTCAGACCACTGGCATTTACAAAAACATATTCAATGGCTGCTGCCGCAATTCTTTCTATTACAATTGTCCCAATACTTATGGGTTATTGGATTCGTGGTAAAATAATGCCAGAAGAAAAAAATCCAATCAATAGATTTCTTATTAAAATATATCATCCTGTTGTTGATTTTGTAATAAAGTACAACAAAGCTGTTATTGTTGCTGTATTAATTATTCTTGGTATAACAATAATTCCCTTCAAAAAAATTGGTTCTGAATTTATGCCGCCGCTCTATGAAGGTGATTTACTTTATATGCCTACAACAATGCCGGGGATTTCAATTACAAAGGCTAGAGAATTATTGCAGCAAACAGATAAAATCATTAAACAATTTCCAGAAGTTCATCATGTATTTGGCAAAATTGGTCGTGCAGAAACTGCAACAGACCCAGCTGGTCTTGATATGATTGAAACTACAATAATGTTAAAACCAGAAAGTGAATGGCGCCCAGGGATGACCCCCAAAAAACTTATAGATGAAATGGATAGAGCTATTCAATTCCCGGGTGTAACAAATGCATGGACAATGCCAATTAAAACAAGGATTGATATGCTCGCCACTGGAATTAAAACACCTGTCGGAATTAAAATTTCTGGACCCGATTTGGATACACTTCAAGAAATTGGTAGAAAGGTGGAAGCTGTAATGCGAACGGTACCCGGCACTTTAAGTGCATTTGCAGAAAGAGCTGTCGGTGGTAATTATATTGATATTGAAATTAATAGAAAAGAAGCCGCACGATACGGTTTGACAATTGATGATGTTCAAAAAGTTATTGAAACTGCAATGGGCGGTATGGCTATAACAAATACAGTAGAAGGATTGGAAAGATATACTGTTAACCTTCGCTACAGCAGAGAGTTGCGAGATAATATTGATGCTTTAAAAAGAGTTCTAATTCCAACTCCAACTGGAGAACAAGTTCCATTTGGTCAACTTGCAACTTTTACACCACGCAAAGGTCCTATGGTTGTTAGAAGCGAGGATACACGTCCTAATGCATGGGTCTACGTTGATATAAAAGATATTGATATTGGAACGTATGTTAAAAATGCTCAAAAAATAGTAGCTGAAAAAATTAAACTGCCTGCTGGTTATAATATTACCTGGAGCGGTGAATATGAATATATGCTGCGTGCTCAAGAACGATTGATGTTAGTAATTCCGATGACTTTATTCATAATCTTTGTAATTATATATCTCAATACTCGATCCTTAACTAAAGTAGCTATTGTATTTCTTGCAGTACCATTTTCACTTGTTGGTACTTTTTGGCTGCTTTATTTACTCGATTACAATTTAAGTATTGCAGTTTGGGTTGGAATAATTGCTCTCGCCGGCTTAGATGCAGAGACTGGTGTAGTTATGTTACTTTATCTTGATATTGCTTTTAAAGAATGGAAAGAAAAAGGATTGCTTACTGGATTGAAAGGACTTAAAGAAGCCATTCATCATGGTGCTGTTAAACGTGTACGTCCTAAGATTATGACTGCTTCTGTAATTATTGCTGGGTTAATTCCAATTATGTGGAGTCACGGAACTGGTGCAGATGTAATGAAACGAATTGCAGCACCTATGATTGGCGGTGTTGTTACTTCAGTTTTGATGGAATTAGCTGTTTATCCTGTAATTTATTACCTCTGGCGTTCATGGGAAATGAAAAAAGAAGCAAAGAAAAAAGGAATAGAATTAGAATCTTAAAAAAGGAATTTATATGACAGCAAGAAGACTTGAGTAAAACTTAAATTGCAAAAAAAATAAAGCAAGATTTACAATTCTGATAAGCAATAAATCATAATTAAAAAATTATTAAATAAAGGAAAAGAAAATGAAAGCAATAAAAATCTTTAGAAATTTATTAATAGTAATTGTACTGCTAACTAGTGCCACTTTATTAGCACAAGTGAAAAAAGACACTTCTAAAAATAAACACAAAACTATGAAACACAGTCATCAAATGATGCACGATTCATCAAGCCAGCATCATATGCACGATATGAAAATGATGAAAGACTCAACTTATCAAATGATGAATGGAGAACATAAAATGACTGAAGGGAAGAAATCCCCTTTAATTAGAGAAGGTGAAATCGATTTGAATGCAATTGATGAAAATAAAGACGGAAAAGTTTTTCAAGACCAAATGGATTGGAATGTAATTTCCGATAAACCCGGTGAATGCCCGTTATGCGGAATGAATCTAAAAGAGGTAACTCTTCAGCAGGCAAAAGAAAATTTACTCAAACATAATTTTAAGGTTAAAAATGGCGTAGAGCAGAAATAATCTGCTCTACTTTATATAGATGAATGCTGTCAGCTTTATGTTGACAGCATTCGTTAATAAGTGAGGTTGATTATGAAATGTATTAAGTGTGGTTTTGATAATAATATCGAAAATAACTTTTGCATAAACTGCGGCAATCGTTTAGATAAAAATGAACACTCGGGAGAAATTATTTGTGAGTCTTGTGGAGCAGTTAATGAGCTCACAAATAATTATTGTACTTCTTGTGGTGAAAACTTGAAATCTCCGAGTAGCAAAAATTTGGAAGAAAGTTCTGCTAATCAACAATTAAGATACAACAAGCCACATAAGAAAAAGAAAAGTAAGCATTATAATATTGTCAATAATCGAACTCGTTTGACAAGTCAAAAACATCTGCCGGAAAAGAAGTTGAATTTTAAGCCATTACTTGTTTCGATAGTTATTTTTATAATCTCTTATCTTGTCTATGTTATAATCGACTCACAATTAGATAAGAAAAATTTATATGAACAAAAAGTATTCGAGGTAAAAAGCTCTAATCCTGCAGTAGAAGCACAGGTTTATGAAATCGCTTCTAAGTTTGCTTGTTCCTGTGGCACCTGCGGCGAAGAATCATTGGAAAAATGTACCTGCCCGAGAGCCGTTGAAGAAAGACAGTTTATTAGAGATTATGTTGCAACTAATCAAAAACGAGAAGATATATTACTTGCTGTTGCAAACAAATATGGTTTCTTAAAATCTCAGTATGCTTCGGAGGTAAAAGGTATTGACAAATCAAAAATATTTGAAACCAAACAAATAATTAAACCTGATAATGTTGTACTAAACAATAATATTAGTCTGGACAAAATAGCAGCCGTTTCCGATAAAGATGCAATTTATTTGCAGTTTAATTGTCCTTGCGGTAAATGCACTATTGATGAATTAAAAGATTGCAATTGTACCCATCCTAATGGTGCTAATGAAGTAAAAAGATTTATTGATGAAAAAATTTCTGAAAATAGATACACTGTAAACCAAGTAATTGAATTAGTTAATAGTAAATATGGCGGGAAAAAAATATAAGGTGAATTATGGCTAAAATATTATACTGCCCAAGCTGTGGTCATAAACTTATTGAAGCTGCGATTTATTGCCCGAATTGCGGCAATAAAGTAAGTGGTAATAAAAGTCATTCTAAAAAAGAGCGAGTTATAAATTATAGAAATAATCACGGCAAAAATAATTTATATATTTTAGTTATCTTAATAATATTTGTCGGGGCTATATTTTATTATCTAAAGTCTCAGCCCTCGAAGGAACTTGAAATAATTGAGAAGCAGCCTAAAGTTGCAGATAATGTAAGTTATCCTCCGACTCGATATGACCACGCATATACAATAACTTTTACAAAAAACAATAAAATTATTCTTCCTCTAAATTTAATAAAAGAAAAGAAGTTTGTTCGTTTTCAAGTAGTAGGCAATAATGAATCTGCAGTTCCAATACTTGCATATCTAACAGAAGATGGAAAAGTTGTTACTGCAATTAGTATGTGCGAACCATGTAACTCAACCGAATTTCATATTGAGGGGAATAATTTAATTTGTAATTCATGCGGCACTACATGGAATCTAAATGATTTAAATGCTGTAAGCGGTTCATGCGGAAGATACCCGCCTGATCCAATTCCAAGTAAAGTTGTGGGTAATGAGATTCAAATTGATGAATATCTAGTAACTAATTGGAAAAGAAGAGTTTAATTATGAAGATATACACAATATCTTTACAAAGTTTAAGAAGAAAAAAAGCAAAAACATTTTTTCTATTAACCGGCTTAATGCTGTCGGTTTCTTCGGTTGTTATGCTCTTTACAGTAAGTAAAAATGTTAATTCGAACGTTGCATCTCTTCTTGATGAGTTTGGAGCTAATATTATTATTACACCAAAATCAGGCGAGCTTTCTTTCAATTATGCAGGTATTTCTGTCAATAGCACAACGTATGAATTATATGAATTAAAAAATGATGATATAGATAAGATAAGGACTATAAAGAACAGGAAAAATATCAGCATAATAGCGCCCAAGTTGTTTGTTCTTGAAGAAATTAATGGCAAGAAAATTATAATTACCGGCATAGACATGAAAGAAGAAGTGCGTCTTAAAAAGTGGTGGAAAATTTATGGGAAAATTCCTTCATCGGATAATGAGATTTTAGTGGGATCTAAAGCTATGGAAAAATTATCAATTAGATTAAATGATAAGATTCAAGTTGCAGGCCATTTTTTTATTGTTGCAGGATTTATTGAAGAGACTGGTTCTCAAGATGATGCGATGATATTTATGCCAATAAAAACAGTGCAGCAATTATTCAATAAAAAAGATAAAATCAGTCTTATTGAAGTTGCAGCATTATGTTATGATTGTCCTATTGAAGAAATTGTAAGGCAGACATCTAAGGTGCTGCCAAATGCAAATGTCACACCAATCAAACAGACTATCGAATCGAAAATGACAGCTGTGCATCGCTTTGAACATTT
>JARYLX010000155.1 GCA_029907415.1 Melioribacter sp. | reverse complement strand
AATTAAAAAAGCTTGTTTCTTTTAGTATACTCAACTTATATGATGATATTATGATGAAAACAATGTACAATTTTGATATAATTTTTTGTGCCAACGTCTTAATTTATTTCGATAATGCTTCGAAAATAAAAGTGGTTTCGCATTTATATAATTCATTAAACAGAGGAGGCTATTTGTTTATTGGTTATTCTGAAACTTTGCAGGGTATTTCGAAAGCATTTAATCTTGTTAGTTTTCCTAAGACTGTCGGATATAAGAAGGAGTAATAATATAAAATGAAACGGGTAATATTAGTTGCTGATGATTCTCCGACAATAAGAAAATTTGTATCTGTAGCCTTGAGTGTTAAAGGTTACGAGATCATCACCTGCTCGGATGGAATGGAAGTATTGGAAAAGCTGCCTAATTATAAAATTGATTTGTTGATAACAGATTTAAATATGCCTAATGTTGATGGTTTTCAACTTATCCGTTCTATCCGAAATAATGAAGAATATAAAGATTTGCCAATCATTGTTCTAACCTCGTTAGGTAACAGTGAAGATATACACAGAGGTTTAGAATGCGGAGCTAATTCATATTTAATAAAACCATTTGATCCCAAAAGAGTTTTATACGAAGTTTCAAAATATTTGAATTAGGAGTAAAACTATGGCACTCAAATTCTTAGTAGTCGATGATTCAGTAACAATGAGGAGAATTGTAGCCAATTCCCTCAAATCAATCGGTTATGATAACTTTGTTGAAGCTGCCGATGGCAAAGAGGCACTTTCAAAGTTAAATTCCGATGATTCAATTAACTTTGTTATAACCGATTGGAACATGCCGGAAGTTTCCGGGCTTGAATTAGTAAAAGCAATACGCTCAAACGAAAAAACTCAATCTCTCCCAATCTTAATGGTTACAACAAGAGGACTAAAAGAAGATATTCTCGAAGCCCTTCAAGCCAAAGTAAATAATTATATAGTAAAACCATTTACACCCCAAATTCTGCGGGAGAAGATTGAACAAATTTTAGCAAGTTCATAAAATGGAGTTAAATATGGAAAATCAATTAAGCATGGAACAGGTGTTTCAAAAGTTAGGGGACTTAAAGCAATTCTTCATATTCGGTCAAAAAATTGTCCCTTTATTCAAAAAAATTATTGATTTTATGACCGATATTGTTCCTCTGCTTGAAAATGTAAATAATTCAATTCAAGATACAACAAGTAAAATGCCCAAAGCTGCTCATCAGATTAACAGTGTTACAAATGCAACTGAAATAGCAACAAGTGAAATTCTTGATATTGTTGATTCAATGTCTACGGATATGACTAAAATTAAAAATGAACTTGAAGATTTGAAGAATGGATTTTTTAATCAGAGAGTAGCTTTAGATAAATTAATTAATGAATATCCAGGTCTCAATGGCAGACTTGAAGAATTAAAATCTGCACTTGTTATTGATGAGCTAGAAAGTAAAGTTGTTGGATTAGAAAGCGTCATTCAAAAAATAGAAAATGATATTACAAATATTACAATTTCACTTCAGGTGCAGGATATAACTGCTCAGCAATTAGCTTCTGTAAATCATTTAATAGATTCTGTCCAAAAGCGGCTTTCTTCTTTGCTTTTTGATTTTAATAAACAGGATGGTTTTCAAATTCCTCATTTTGAAGAAATACATGACCATAAAAAGCCCTATAATCCAAATGCTAAATATGATAGAAATCATGAAATGCAAAAAGTTGCTGATGAATTAATTAATGGTAACAATAAAACTTCACAGGAAGAAATAGATAAATTGTTTGGTAAATAATGGAAGGTACAACTCAAAATCCGATGCTAATCGACCCTGAGATGAAGGAGATTGTCGACAGCTTTTTGCTGGAGACAAAAGAAATTCTCGAAAATCTCAATGTCGACTTAATAGAACTTGAAAAACGCCCGGATGATTTGGATTTATTAAATCAAATCTTTCGTTCGTTTCATACAATTAAAGGAACATCTGGCTTTCTCGGTCTGGAAAAATTGCCTGCAGTTACACATAAGTGCGAGGATATTTTAAATAAGCTGCGAAAGGGAGAAGCAAAATTAAATTCTAATTTAATGGATGGGATCATTTTAGGTTATGATACAATTAAAGAACTGCTAATAAAAATTGAAAATGAAAAAAATGAAGATGTAGATGTAGAAAATGTTATTAAGGTTCTGGCAGGTTTACTAGAAAGCATGGGGAATAATCCTGCAGGTGATATTCAAATTGAAACTCATGTCCAAACTACAAGTCAAATTGAAGCAAATCAGCCCAATATAGAATCAGTTAATACAACTGTAAAAGAAAAAAATGCTGCGGCTAAATTATCTTCTACTGCGGAATCAAAGAAAACAGATAATACAATTCGTGTAGAAGTTGAAAGGCTGGATGCATTATTAAATATTGCTTCTGAATTAGTTTTAGGAAGAAATCGTCTGATGCAAGTTAATAGTCAAGTTGCACTCGAATTTGAAAATTCAAACATTGCTAAGGATTTAGCTGATGCAACAAAGCAAATTGATTTGATGACAAGTGAACTTCAGCTTGTTGTAATGAAATTAAGAATGATTAAAATTGGAAAAGTCTTTAATAGATTTCCACGAGTTGTAAGAGATTTATGTAAAGAACTTGAAAAAGAAGTAGAACTAAAAATTTATGGTGAAGATACTGAAGTTGATAAAAATTTAATTGAAGAAATAAACGACCCACTTGTTCATCTCGTTCGAAATGCAATAGACCATGGAATAGAAAAACCTGATGTAAGATTGGCTAAAGGAAAGAATAGAAAAGGCACGGTTATTTTATCTGCTGAACATGAAGGAAATAATATCGTAATTAAAATTGAAGATGATGGAAAAGGAATTGATCCTGAAGTAATTAAAGAAAAAGCAATTAGTAAAGGTTTCATTACTGCAGAAAGAGCAAAAGAATTATCTAAACAGGAAGCATACAATCTAATTTTCCATCCAGGATTTTCCACAGCAGAAGTTGTTACCAATGTTTCAGGTCGTGGAGTAGGGATGGATGTAGTCAAGACTAATGTAGCAAAATTAAGAGGAACAATTTCTGTTGAATCAGAAGTGGATAAAGGAACAAAAATAATTTTGAGACTTCCTTTAACACTTGCAATTATTTCAGGAATGATTGTAAAAGCCTGCAATCAAACTCTTGTTATTCCTCTTCATTCTGTAATTGAAGTAATTAGAGTAAATAGAAATCAAATAGAAACAGTACGAGGTAAAGAGGTAATTAATTTACGGGATTCAATTTTACCGATTATTGGTTTAGAAGAACTTATAGACAATAGAGAAAATGGTCATAAGAAAGAAACACAATGGCAATATATTGTTGAAGTAGGTGTAGCAGAAAAAAGATTTGGGATAAAAGTAGATGATTTAGTTGGTCAGCAGGAGGTTGTTATTAAATCGCTTGGCAATTACCTCGGAAAAATTGATGGCATTGCAGGTTCAACAATCATGGGAGACGGAACAGTTGTAATAATTCTTGATATTAACGAATTGTTTAACAAACTGGAAAAGAAAATTAATGCCTAATATTTCTGTTTTGGTGGTAGATGATTCTGCTTTCATGCGTAAATCTCTTTCTTTAATGCTTGAAAGCGATGAAAAAATAAAAGTAATTGGAACTGCACGCAATGGTCAGGAAGGGGTTGAACTTGCAAAAAAATTAAGACCTGACATTATAACTCTTGATATTGAAATGCCCGTGATGGATGGGCTTACTGCATTAAAAAAAATAATGGCAGAAGCACCAACCGCAGTTTTAATGGTCAGTTCGCTTACTACAGAAGGAGCAGAAGCAACATTAACTGCTTTAGAATTAGGAGCGGTTGATTTTATTCCTAAAGAATTGTCTTATGTTAATGTTAACATAACAAAAATTAAAGACAGCTTAATTACAAAAGTAAAAGAAATTTATCGTCAAAAATTTCTTAAGGAAAGATTAGAAAGACTTGCCAAATCTTCTGAAATTAATAAGAAAAAAACTGTTTCAGTTTCGCAGAAAGAAATTTCAAGAAATGATTTTCGTGCAGTTTCAATTGGAATATCAACTGGTGGACCTTTATCATTACAAAAAATTTTACCAATGTTATCATCTAACATCAAAGTTCCCATTTTTATAGTTCAGCACATGCCTCCTAAGTTTACAAAATCACTTGCAGATAGATTAAATTCAATATGCAGTTTATCTGTTAAAGAAGCTGAGAATGGAGAATCAGTTCAAAATGGAGTTATTTATATTGCACCAGGCGGTTATCATATGAAATTGAAAAAAATTAATCTCACAAATGCAGCAATTGAAATTACAGAAGAACCAAAGGATTCAGTTCATAAACCTTCTGTTGATGTAATGATGAGTTCAGTTGTAGATTTTTATGGTAAGCATACACTTGGTGTTATAATGACAGGAATGGGGAAAGATGGACTGGAAGCAGTAAGATATTTGAAAAGTGTTGGCGGTTATTCAATTGCTCAGGATGAAGAATCATGTGTGGTCTATGGGATGCCAAAAGCAATTGTTGATGCAGGTCTTGCAGATGCAGTTTTGCCATTAGAAAAAATTCCAGAACAAATTAATAAGGTGCTTTGCCATGCCTAATCGTTTTGAAGAAGCTTTAATGAAAGATATTTTTACAAAGAACAAAATTCATACAGGCAATTTAATTAAAGCCTCGGATGTTGAAATCAAAGGTTATACAAAAATTACTGTTGAAGAAGATGATATTGAGGGTGTTAAAATATTTATAAAGAAAGATGCAAATGATATTGTAAAGGAAATTAAATTTGTATGTTCATGTGGTCAAACTAAAAGTATTATTCTTGATTATAATGATTAATAATTTACAACTGTTCATATTTAGCCAATCTTTTTAGTTATCATTTAAACATTTCATTAAAAATCAATCATTTATTATGGCATTTCTTTTGGATATAATATTCAAAAAATCCAAAAGTGTATGTCGACAATTAAACTGCTTGAAAACTTGCTTAATTACTGTGTTGTAAAGAATAAGGTTATTGCAAATAACATTGCCAATGTTCATACAGAAAATTATAAGAGAGAAGATGTTTCTTTTAAAAGTCTTTTGAAAGAAAATTCCGATGCAATTCTAAAGACTACTAACGGTAAACATCTGCCTGCAATAAATTCAACTCAAGATAATAATCCTGCTTTTGAAATAATTTATGATGAAAGCAGTGAAAATATTTCTGGAATTAATAATGTAAATATCGAAAAAGAAATGTCTGAATTAGCAGAAAATACACTACGATTCAAATTTGCTTCAAAAAAAGTAGGGGAATATTATAAAACATTACAAAATGTAATACGAGGAGGGGGTAGAACTTGAAAATCTTAGGAAGTTTATTTGGTTTTGGAATTAGTGCTCGAGGAATGAGTATTCAAAGAAGAAAAATGGAACTCATTGCTCAGAACATTGCAAATGCAGATACAGTAAGAACGGAGAACGGCGAACCATATCAAAGAAAATATTTAAAAGTGCAGGAAGAAAAGACAAGCTTTGCTTCTAAACTTGCAATTGAAGGGCAGATTCTTAAACTAAACACAACAAAAGAAAATCATTTTACTGGAGTTAAAACTAAGAATGTCTCATTGCCGCCAGTGAATGATAATGTAGAGATAAATGAGTTAACCGATGAAAAACCTGGCGATGTTGTTTATATGCCCGACCATCCTGATGCAGATAAGAATGGATATGTTCAGATGTCTAATGTAAATATCATTAACGAAATGGTTGATATGATTGCTGCTACCCGGGCTTACGAGGCAAATTTAACTGCACTTAATTCCTCAAAACAAATGGTAAAAGATTCACTGGAGATATAAAATGAAAATAACTACAAATTCAATTGGGAATTATTCTTTAGTTAATCATGGAACATTAAACAACACCAATAAAATTAAAAAACCGGAAGTAACTCAAGAAGAAAAAAAGTTCTTTGCAAATCTTTATCCAGAAAAACAAAAAGAAATTTTAAGTTATGAATTCTACAATGCAAAAGGTAAAGTTACAGGAGTTACTATCGGTTCCATAATTGATAGGAGAGGATAAAATGAAAATAGAAGGACTAAATAATTTTGTTGTTAATTCTCTTAATTCAGAAGTAAAGAAGCCGAACGAAGAAAATAACATCACAAATACTTTTGCAGAACTGATTAATAATGTTAATCAAGCACAAAAAGAGTCACAAAAAGCTATAGAAGATTTTGTTTCTGGTAATGGTGTTGAACTTCATGAAGTTATGATTGCTGGGGAAAAAGCTAAAACCAGTCTGGAACTTTTAATGGAAATTCGAAACAAAGCAATTGATATGTATAAAGAATTAACAAGGATGCCAGTTTAATATGAATTCAAATCCATTACAAGCATTGCTGGGAATTATAAATAAACTTAATCCCAAACAAAAATTTATGTTGATTGGCGGAATACTGCTTACAGCAGTATTACTTGTTGTAATGATTTTTTTCCTGAATGAACCAACCTATACAACGCTTTACAGTGGATTGTCTGCTGAAGATGCATCTAAAGTTGTGGAATATCTATCAAGTCAAAAAATATTGTATAAAATTGATGATGGTGGGCAAACTATTAAAGTCCCAAGAGAAAAAGTTTATGAAACAAGATTGGCACTTGCCAGTCGCGGTATTCCAAGCTCTGGTGTGATTGGTTATGAAATATTTGATAAGACATCAATGGGGATGTCTGAGTTTATGCAAAAACTTAATTACAAAAGAGCACTTGAGGGAGAACTTGCAAGAACAATTTCACAATTGGATGGGGTTCAGGGTGCGAGAGTTCATATTGTGATTCCACAAAAAACAATTTTTAAAGAAGAAGAAAAGCTGCCTTCTGCTTCTGTTGTGTTGAAATTAAGAAATGGAGCATTTATCAGTAAAGAAAATATATCATCAATTGTTAATTTAATTTGTGGAAGTGTAGAAGGTTTACAACCAAGCAAAGTTTCAATAATTGATACAAAAGGAAGAATGCTTTCAAATGAAGATGAAGAAGGACCACTTGCATTTGCATCAACAAAACAATATGAAATAAAACAATCAGTTGAAAATTATCTTGCTAAAAAAGCTCAGGCTATTCTT
>JARYLX010000154.1 GCA_029907415.1 Melioribacter sp. | reverse complement strand
GAAAAAATCATAGCGCAGCATGTGCTTATCGAACAGGCTGCGCTTCAATTGAAAAACGGGATTTTTTTTGTACGAATTATGTGCACAATAAGAGTTTGAGTTAGTAATGATTCTACAAACCAGCCAGTTTGAAAAAGACTTTCTAAATAATTTTTTTGTTGTAGAGTTGTTGTGGGATTAAGATAATCTTTTGCATTAAAGAAAAACCACATCAATCCAAAAGTAGCATAATCGAAAATAGAACTAATTGGCCCAATAAAAATCATAAATTTTTTTATGTTATCAATATTCCATTTTAAAGGCTTTTCAATCAATTCTTTGTCAACATTATCCGTTGGAATTCCAGTTTGTGAAAAATCATAAAGAAGATTATTGGTTAATATCTGAACTGGCTTCATTGGCAAAAATGGGAATAAATAACTTGCACCGAGAACGCTAAACATATTTCCAAAATTAGAACTTGCCCCCATTCTGATATATTTTATAATATTTGCGAATACTTTTCTGCCTTCAATAATTCCTTCTTCGAGAACCATTAAACTTTTTTCGAGAAGTACAATATCTGCAGATTCCTTAGCAACATCAGCAGCACTATCGACAGAGATGCCAACATCTGCAGCACGAAGTGACTGTGCATCATTTATTCCATCGCCCATATAACCAACTACATGTTTTGATTCTCTTAATTCATAAATTACTTTTTCTTTTTGTGAAGGTGATAGTTTTGCAAAAACATTTGCTTCTTCAATTACTCTTTTAAATTCTTCAGGACTCATTTTATCAATTTCATCACCAGTTACGATTTTAGTAATTTTTAATCCAACATCATTACAAACCTTTTTAGTCACCAGAGCATTATCACCGGTAAGGATTTTTACTTCAATACCATTATTGTGCAAAGCTGCAATTGCTTCGGCAGCAGATTCTTTGGGTGGATCATAGAAGGCAATATAACCAAGAAGAATCATGTCACTTTCATCAGCTATTGTAAATGTCTTTTTCTCTTTTGGAAACTCTTTATATGCAATTGCTAAAACACGATATCCATCATTATTTAAATCTTCTACCTCTTCATAAAGATCATTCTGCAGCATTGGAATAAGAGGATAGATTTCATCATCAACCTGATACCTGTTGCAGACAGAAAAAATTTCTTCGACAGCTCCTTTGCAAATCAAAACGTGATCTCCCTCATATTCAACGACAACAGACATTCTTCTTCTCTGGAAATCAAATGGAAGCTCATCAACAAGCTGACATTTTGCCTCAACATTTAAATTGATATGGGAAATTATTGCGCGGTCAATTAAATTTCTTAGGCCAGTTTGATAAAAACTGTTTAAGTATGCATAAAGCAAAACATCATTACTTTCTTTGCCAGTAATATCAACATGTTTTTCTAAAACTACCTTGTCTTGTGTTAATGTGCCGGTTTTATCTGTGCACAAAATGTCAATCGCACCAAAATTTTGAATAGAACTTAGATGTTTTACTATAACTTTCTTTTTGGACATAGTCAAAGCACCTTTAGCTAAATTTACAGTAACAATCATTGGCAGCATTTCGGGTGTTAAGCCAACTGCAATAGAAATTCCAAATAGCAGTGCTTCAATCCAGTTGCCTTTTGTAATTCCAACAACCATAAAAACTACAAAAACCATTATTATCATAAATCGAATCATCAAGAAGGTAAACGATTTAATACCTTTATCAAAACTGGTCTCCGGGCGCCTTTCAATTAATCGTTCTGAAATAGAACCGAAATAAGTTTTTGTTCCAGTATTAACAACAACACCACGAGCACTACCACTTATTACATTACTTCCTTGAAAACATGCGTTCGAAAGATCAAATACATAGTTGCTTTGAATTTGTTGTGGATCTGATTTCTTTTCAATTGGCATTGATTCACCGGTTAAAACAGATTGGCTTACAAAGAAATCTTTTGCGCTAATTAATCTTAAATCAGCTGGTATAATAGAGCCAGCTTGAAGTAGAACAACATCACCCGGAACAATTTCGGGGATTGGGATTTCTACTTCTTTTCCATCTCTTAAAGTAACAACGTGAGTTTGAACTCTTTTACCTAACGCTTCAACAGCTTTATTTGACCTTCTATCAAGAACATAAGATAATCCAACACTCAAAAGCACCATGCAGCTTACAATGAATGTAGATTTTATTTCGCCTATAATGCCAGAAACTATTGCAATTATCAAAAGCTGAATTACGAGTGGACTTTTCATACGATTGAAAATATCTTCCCAAAAACCAATTGTTTTAGTGTGAGCAAGTTCATTTCTTCCATATTCATCTAATCTTCGTTCAGCTTCTTCCTGGCTTAATCCTTGAAATGAGGTATTTAGTTTTGTAATTGCTTCTTGTGCTGTTGATTGGCAGATTTCAATGAGTAATTTTTCGTGCTCTGATATGGTATGAGGAGCTTTAGCTTCTTTTGTAATTGTAGAAGAAGAAATTTTTGAGAAGATAGATTTTGTCATAATATCTCCTGCAAATTAATAAGGCAAACTTATTGGCAATCGAAGATTTTTAAAATCTTGTAAAGAAAATTTTTGTATCAAAAAAGAAGTTAAAATATTTTTCATTGGCACCTCCTTAAGTAAAGTCCTCTTGGAGATGAACCAATGAAAATTAGAGGCTCATTTCCAAGGGAAGGTATATGTTAAGTTGTATAAATTACATTTGTTGGCGCCAGGTTCGTCTGAATCAGGCATTTAATATCCTAAGTTGTTTATAATAACTTTTACAAAAATAAATAAATTTTACTCAATAGTAATAAACATGCTTATTTAATTTTAATTAATACTCAAAACATGCAATATGTAAATGGCATGAAATGTTTTATAACAATTAAGCAAAAAAATGAAAGTTAATAGGTTAATTAGAGTAGATGAAATTACTGAGCAATTTATTAAAGAATAAAGAAAACAACATGCTCTGTAATTAGTTAATTCATTTTACTAAATATCTTAAAACTTTGAGCAAGAATCTTACGAGTTTGAAACTCAATTTCTTCTTGCTCAAATCCGGATTATTTCTTTATATGTTAATTAAGCTTTCATTCTTTCACCTTTTTCTTCTTTACTGAAAATCCAACCCACAACTTTTCCAATATCAATTTGTTCAAAATTATTCCAGTATTTTTTTGTTCGAACAAACATTGAACTAGTATCATCTGGTGGAATTGATTCTGCTTCTTCAATTATTTTTTTAATTCTGAGCTGCCACATTTGCATGCTTTCTTTTCTTAAATCAACCCATCCATCATGAGCCCACAAATCAATTTTTTCAGGTGTTATTTCAAGCTCATTTTCTCCTCGATATGGAGGTATTTTAATTTCATTTCCCCTTAATAATGATTTGCCATCAGGCATTAAAATCGGAATTCCTATTGATATAATTTCGTTTCTTAGTTTTGAATTTTGCTTTAAGTATTCATAAGCTTTTTGTGATAAACTTTCGGGAGTTTCTTCAAGAATTTTTTTCATTGTGCCACAGATTTGTCTTAATAAATTAATTTCGTGCAAAAGTTTTGATAAGCGTGGTGGTCCAAGCAACTCAAAAGCAACACTGTTAACATTATGAATTTTTTCCAGCTCTTTTAATTTTTCAATTGCAGAATGCTGCATGAATCCAGCACGATAAGTTGGTTCTAATGTTGCATGGTCAAGTGCATTAATAATATCGTGACCTGTATTTCCACCTTTAATTTCATAAATAACATCATCGGCTATTTCCTCAGGAGTTACATATTCCATCTGTCCCTGTGTTGTAATTGATTCAAATTCTCCTAATGAAAAAGTTCCATTTTCACCAGTATCAATGAAGACAGATTTTAAATAGTCGCCTGTTGGTTTAAATTTTTTATCCATAGTTAATTTTAGTTTTCCATTGAGAGGAAGAGCATCCTCCATAGATACATTTAGAAGTTCGATTGGTTTGCCTCGCTTTTTGATTTCACCATAATCAATTCTTTTCCAGGCAATTGCTGCAGTTGGTTTAATTTCTTTTATGATTGGTCCTTCGGGAGTTCTTCCCATCAAGAAAAGGAGTAAAGTATGGGCTCCTGCAACTGCAGATTTGCTCAATAGAACACGAGAAGGTTTTTCTTCACTGTGTGTGTAGGGAATATTTAATCCCATTCCGCCTGTCCCGCTTGTTCCGATTTTAATATAAATTTTTGTTCCTGCTAAGTTCATTGAATTATAAAGAATTTGAACATGTCTTATTAGTTGAGGAACATATTCAGTGCAAAATATTTTTTCTGTTTCTTCGGCTAAAATTTCAGCAGAAGGTTTTTGTTCAAGCAATCTTTTAATTCTGTAATAACGAGAATAAACATCCTGATAAGCAATTCCAGTTGCAGAGTTAACACAATCTACTATTATTTCAGGTTTGAATTCCATAAGAAGATTATAAATTGATGAACTTTTCAAAATCTCATCATTTAATTCTTCCATTATATCCTGCATAATAATTTTTCTTGTTGACGGATTCTCAAGTAATTCCGTTCTGTCCCTATCTTTATAATCGTATCTAACGAAAATATTGCCCCACCATGGAATGAGAAAATCTTCTGGCAGGTTTGGAAATTCTTTTTTTAATTTTTCAACCTCTTCTTCTGCTTCTTCTTTTTTAAGAGATGTTACAATTATTTTCTTAGGTTTTTCGGGGATAAGTTTTCTAATTACTGCATTGCCAACTAATCCCCAGCCACCTAAAACCAAAACAATTTTGTTTTGAATGTCCATAAAAACTCCATTTGCATTTTTTTTTGTATTGTAAATTACTCTTTGTATCAGCGCGCTGCAAGAAAATAAGAATTTTAATTTAATTGCTTAAGGGGGTGTGCTTTCTTAAATTTGCATTTGTAAAATCAAAAAATGGTAGAATTATGAAGATATGTGATATTCTTAAAAAGGATAAAATTATTCCTTCGATGAAAGGAAGAACAAAGTTTGATTTAATTAATGAACTTGTAGATTTATTCAAAGATGATGAACGTGTGATAGATTTAGAAGGTATGCGGCAATCTGTAATTGAAAGAGAAAAAATAATGTCAACTGGAGTAGGAAAAGGTTTTGCAATTCCACACTCAAAGTCAAATAGTGTGAACGAAATAATAGCAGCTTTTGGAAAGCTTGATGAACCTGTAGATTTTCAGGCACTTGATGGGCAACCAGTTAATTTAATTTTTCTTCTTGTGGGAAGAGAAAATCTAGTAGGTCCGCATATAAAACTTTTAAGCCGAATATCACGAATGATGAATAGAGATGAATTCAGAGAAAATCTTGCCAAAGCTCAAACTGCCGATGAAATTTATGAACTCTTCGAAAACGAAGAGAAGCAATATTTTGAAATAAGTTAATTGTTTAGGAATCCTGCCTGATGATTAAAGCTATAACCGGAACAAAAGATATTCTTCCAGATGAAATTTATAAATGGAGATACTTAGAAGAGATTGTCATTACAACTCTGACAAAATTTAATTACAAAGAAATACGAACGCCAATCTTTGAAGAGACAAAACTTTTTGCCAGAGGAATTGGGGAGACAACGGATATTGTGAGTAAGGAAATGTATACATTTCTTGATAGAAGCGGAACGAGCATTACTCTTAAACCAGAAATGACAGCATCTGTTGTTCGTGCATTGATAGAACACTCACTTTTCAAAAAGCAGAGCTTAAACAAATTTTTTTATATATCACCAATGTTTCGACAGGAAAGACCTCAAGCAGGAAGATTGCGTCAATTTCATCAATTTGGAGCCGAAGCAATTGGTAGCAATAATCCTCTGCTTGATGCTGAGATGATAATTATTGCATACAATATTTTGAAAAAACTTGGATTGAAAAATTTGAGTGTAAAAATAAATTCAATTGGTGTTCCACAATCAAGAGAAAATTATAAAAAAATACTTAGAGAATATCTTAACGATTATTATAATGATTTATCGCACGACAGCAAAAAAAGATTTGATACTAACATACTAAGAATATTCGACAGCAAAGAAGAACAAGATCAAAAAATTATGGCAAATGCACCTTTGCTGGTTGAATATCTTGATGATGTAAGTCTTGAACATTTTGAAAAAGTTAAGAGAGCGCTTCTTAATGCTCATGTCCCATTTGAAATAGATGCAAAGTTGGTTCGTGGACTTGATTATTACACTCATACTACATTTGAAATTATAAGTTCGAGCGTAGGAGCTCAAAGCGCACTTTGCGGCGGGGGAAGATATAATGGACTTTCAAAAGAACTTGAAGGACCAGATTTACCAGGCGTTGGATTTGCTGCTGGCATAGAAAGAATTTTGCTTGCTTGTGAAAATGAAAACACTATCAATACAGAAGAAGAAAAAATAGATTTGTACATTGTGACAATTGAAAAAAATCTTTCTGAATTTGCTTTTAACTTGGCAGTTAAATTAAGAGAATCAAATTTGTCAGTGGAATTAGATTATCTAGAACGAAGTTTGAAAGCACAGATGAGAGAGGCAAACAAATTCAATTCACGATATACTTTAATTGTAGGTGGAGAAGAATTTCGAAATGGTTATCTTGTTCTGAAAAATATGTCAAATGGGGAACAAACAAATATTTCTGTTGAAGATATAAATAAATTAATTTCTATTTTAATGGAGAAATAATTGCCTCTAAGAAAAGTAAAAGAGATTCCTAAAATTCCAAAGACAAGGAAGAAAAAGCCTGAGGCTATTATTGCCTCTGTCCCATTGAAAAAACCTGACAAACTTGAATTTATTTGTAAAGCATATTATAAGTATGATGCAAAACTTAAAAAACAATTCACAGCCTTTTTAATTGAGACAAATGTCGAGTTTACTAATTTTACTTATGAAGTATCAGTAGAAACTATTCACGAAAAAAATGTTCTATATTTTGTGATTACAGGTTTAATTGTCAGAATGGATACAGTTCCGCAAATTGCTCCAGCAAGAAAAGAGATTCTGCTTGATACATTGACAGGAGATTACACAGTTAATGTTGTAAAGCAAGATGGGGCAATCAATTCCGCTGAATTTCATTTTAATATTTTCAATAAAGAAATTAAGTTAATTAAAGAATTCATACCGAAAAAGAAAAACAATCGTTTCTTTTGCAAATTTGAAATAGCAAAAGAAGAATTCACTTTCCCCGAATCATTTTAATTATATGGAGTAATAATTGAAAAAAATTTTTGGACGCAAGC
>JARYLX010000153.1 GCA_029907415.1 Melioribacter sp. | reverse complement strand
CAATGCTGCAGCAACGTGATGACCAACAGCTTCTGCTCCTTGATTTATTGATGACATAGTTATAATAACACCAAGAACCGCAGCTACTATACCTAAGCCTGGCAGAGAATCACCAACTCTACCTAAGGTTTCAGAAACTGGTTTATTTTCATTTTCATAAGTTTCAATTTCTGCATCCATCATGTTTTCTAATTCATGGGGTGGAACTGACCCTGCAAGCATAACTTTCATTGTATCACAAAAGAAATTTTTCAGCACTTCATCTTCCATAAATTTTTTGCTCTTTGAAAGTATATCACTTTTTTCCGGTGTTTCTATGTGTTTTTCTATTGCTAATAAACCTTCTCGCTGAGCTGTTAAAAATAATGTGCTGAATGCCTTTAACATATCAATATAATCTTCTTTTGAAGATACATGACCTTTAAATAACAACGGCAGTTGTGATACTATTTTCTTTAATAATACAGGAGGCGAAGAAATTAATATACTTCCAATAGCAGCACCACCTATTATCATAAATTCAGAAATTTGAATAAGCAAAACTAAATTTCCTCCTGCTATGAGGAAACCTAAAACAACTGATGCAAATACTATAGCAATTCCAATTATAACAAACATTATAATCCCCTATTTTGAGTTTAATATTTCTAATACTTCTAATTCATGAATTAAATCCTGATATTTACTATAAATTTCAATCCAATCAATATTTTCTTCATTTAATAATTCTTCAATGGAATTACAAATATTCGATATAATATTAAATCCAAGTGTCCCGCTCGATCCTTTTAGTTCATGAGCTACTGTTTTTAACAAATTGATATTTTTTGCATTCAATGATTCTTCAAATATCTTTAGTTTTTGTGGTACATTGGCAAGGAAAAATTTTTTCATGCTTTCTAAAATTTCTTTCTTAGCAGAACTACTTAAAGATTTTTCTTTCTTAATATTAATCAAAAAGTCATCTCCAAGTGCTTCTCTAATTCCTTTTAGTAATACTTTTTTACTCAAAGGTTTAGAGATTACATGAACAGCACCTGCTTCTACAGCTGCAATTACATTTTTTTTATCAGTATGACCACTTACAACAATCACTGGAATATTTTTCAAATCATCAAGTATTTTTATAATTTTTATCATTCTTAAGCCATCAAGATTTGGCATCATAATATCTACAAAAATTAGTTTGGGTCTGTATTCAATTGCTTTTTGAATACCTTCAAGACCATCGCTGCAAGTAATTACTTCAATATTATAATCAGACAAAAAACTTTTGAACAGTGATTGAATCACCTCAGAATCATCAATTACAAGTATTCTAACCTTATCATCATACAGCATCGGCATTATTCTACCTTTTTAATTTTATACTTCGACAAATCAACTTTTTCTGTTGAACTTGATTGTGAAGCTTCCATAGAATATTGAATTACCTTTTCATAAACTTCACCTCGATAAATTTGAATGGAACTCGGTGCAGTAATACCAATTTTTACCTGGTTCTCTGATATTGATAATATTTTTATTGTTATATCAGAACCGATTTTTATTTCTTCGTCAATTTTTCTTGATAATATAAGCATACTCTACTCTGTAAATAAATTGTAATAAAGAGAATATTTTTCGCTATCTAAAATTTTTTGAAAACCTGTTTTACTATCCTGATTAATATAAACAGGTGCTTTTAAATTAATTGTAATCTTGAGCGGATCAGGATTAAGAATGACAATCCCGAAAGCTTCATGGTTCTCTTCCTGAGGATAGTTTTCGTCAATTAATCTCATGGCAAATAATGGAAAAGCTATCTCAGGTTTTTCAACTGAATTAAGCCAGTAAAAAATATTTTCTTCCGGTTTAATGAAGACAAATTTTTTAAGTTCTTCAAAACCAATTAAACCATTTTCGAACGTGATGACAAGGTCATCAGGAAATTCGATTTCACCAAATTGTTTTGTTACTATTTTCATATTACTCACTTTAATATTACTATGTCTACTCTTCTATTTAATGCTCTTGTTTCCGGGAGATCATTTGATGCAATTGGTTTATATTCAGAATATCCAACTATCGACACTTTATCAGGAGACAAATTTTCATTCTTAATTAAATAATATGCAGTACTTAATGCTCTATCAACTGATAAATGCCAATTAGATGGATATTGCGGTGTATTAATAGGAATATTGTCAGTATGACCTTCAATTCGAATATCATTAGGTAAATTTTTTAAAACTTGTGCAAGTCTTTTCAAAACTAATTTTGAATTTTCACTTAAAGTAGCTTTGCCAGGTGGAAACAAAATATCATCCAGTATATGAATAGTAACCCCTCTCTCATTCTGCTCGAGTCTTATTGAATTATTATAATTATACATAGCAATTAATTTAGTCAAATCCTCAGCTAATTTATCTTTTGGTGTTGGAATAATTTTTTCACCATTAATAACAGAAATCTTAGATTCGCTCCCAAAAATATTTCCTAAAGCAGCAACAACACTTTTATATTTACCACTGTCAATACTAGACATAGCATATAAAATTATAAATAGCCCGAGCAATAATGTAATTAAGTCTGCATAGGTAATTAAATACCTATCTTTATCACTTTCTTCACGAAAGAGAGTTTCATCAGAATCTAAGCGCTCTTTCTTTCCAATTGTTCGCTTTGTGGAAGCATACCCACCAAACGAGCTTTCATTATTGAGGGGATTTCTCCACTTAGAAGTGTTATCACTCCCTCCAGCGATATTTCCATCATATGTTTTTCTTCGAGGTGACATTTTTTTAATCTATCTCCTATTGGCAGCCAGATAATATTTGCTGTAAAAATTCCCCATAAAGTTGCTATAAATGCAGTAGCAATATTTCTTATTAATGAATTAGGGTCTGCACCTGCATTAGCTAATGTCATTATTAAACCCATTACAGTCCCAATAATTCCCATTGTTGGTGCGTAACCACCCATTTTTGTAAAAATAAAAATATTAGAATTATGTCGTTCCTGCATTGTTCTTATTTCAAGTTGAGCCAAATTATAAAGAGATTCAGGGTCAAGTCCATCAATTGCATATTTAGTCATTTTTTGCGGAAACTTATATGGGAACTTATGCAAATCTTTTTCAATTGCTAATAACCCTTCTCTCCTTGCTTTAACTGAAAGTTCAATAAAAGTTTCAACAACTTTTTTTGTATCATAATGTGGTGGAAAGTAAGCTAATTTAATCAATGAAAACATCTTCTTAAAATTATCAAGACCAAAACCAATGATAATTGCTGAGAATGTTCCACCAATAACTATTAACAATGAAGAAAAGATAAACAAAGCCCTTATCGAACCACCTTCGAGTATAAAAGCTCCAAAAATTGAAAATACGCCTAATGCTAATCCTAATAATGAACCTGATTTTTTCATCACAAGTAATCCAAAATTGATTTTGGTAAAATTGATGCAGCTAATTTATATGATAGCTGCAGTAAATAATCTTGATATTGCAAATCAATTGCTAATTGACCTGGGTCAACTTCTTTTCTTTTTGATAAAAATTCTTGATAATCCTGCAATTGTTTTGATAAAATTGTGTTTATGTCTTCAAGACGATTATATTTTTCACCTGTTAATGACTGAATAGAAAGAATTTCTTTATAAGCAGCATTTAATCTATCTTTCAAAGTCTGGTCTGGTGGATTACCCGCATCAAGAGAATCAATTATATCATTGATAGTATCAAGAAAATCTGAATTTACAATTCTATCTCCTGTAACATTAATTGTATCTTTTATGTTATTAGCAATCTGAACTTTTACTTCACCAGTTAAATCTGTAGAATTTGTTACAACTTTTCCATTTGAATCAATAGCCCAAGGTTCAGTTGAATAATTTGTTCCTCCAAAAATATACATGTCATTATACTTTGTATTCAAATTTTGCACAATAGATTGAAGTGAAGCTCTAACAGATTGAGCAACAGTTTTGAAGTTTGTGTTAAGTGGATTCGTGATATTTACAGCTTGAGTAATAATTTTTTGAATTTCATTACCAATATTTTCCAGTGAATTAATTGTAGTATTCACAAATTCTTTTGCATAATCAATATTTTTTTGAAATGTCTCTATCTTTCGAATTTGAGAATCGATTTTTATGATTTCAAGAGATTCAAATAAGTTGTCGCTCAATTTTTCAATTTTACTATTCGTAATAAGCTGATTCTGAATTTTAGCTTTTCTTTCATTAATCAGATTTTGGTTATAAATATATTTCTGGCTCAATATGTTATCTGAAATTCTCATTTATTATACCATTTCAATTAATGTTTTTAACATTTCATCCGAAGCTCTGATTAATCTTGCGGCTGCTTCGTAAACTCTCTGGAATCGGATTACATTTGTCATTTCTTCATCAATTGATACTCCTGAATAAGAAGATTTCTGAAGATTCAATTGCTGCATAACCATTTGAGTAGTTTCAATTCTACTATCACTGGTTACTTTTTCTAAGCCAAAATCATTCAGAATTGATGAATAAGTTTCGAGAATAGTTTTGTCGCCAAGTTCCGGGAATTTCTGGTCTGCTAATCTTGCAATACTATTGGCAATATCTCCATTCCCATCATTCCCTGCTACACTTGATACAGCAATATTTCTTGGATTATTAAGAATATCAGGATTAATTTGAATTTTCCCATCGACAAAAGAATCAACTATAGCACCATTACTCCATGTTCCAAAGAATGGAATATTTGTAAATGAAGTTCCACTTTGAAGAAGAGTGTATCCTTGAGTATGTAGTTCATTTACTTTCTGAATAAAAGTATTTGCAAGATTTTCTAATTCACTTTTGTATTTGGGAATTTTATTTGAATATAAATCTGTAATTGCATAAAGTTCGCCGCTGTTTAAGACAACAGAAGTAGTTGTATCAGCTTTTGGGACAACTTTCATTTTCCCATTTTCAAGCCGAACTTCAAATTCATTATAAACATTTTTATCGACTGCATGTATTCCACCTATACTGACTGATACAGTTCCATATTCATTTTGTTGAACTGTAATATTTGCAAGTTCACTCAATTTGATAAGGAGAGCATCACGTCTGTCCATTAATTCACTTGCTTTAACCCCAACAGCTTCGTTTTCATAGATTTTTCTATTCAAGTCATAAATTTCTTTCAAATAAGAATTCATCTGGTTTACTTTATCAACTGCATCTCTCTGAAGCAAATAATGAACTGATGAGATGCTGTCATACACATCTTTAAATCTCTCACTGAGTCTTTGAGCTTTTTCAATAATTTGGGTCCTCAACTGAATGGAAGTTGGATTTGTTGTTAATTGGTCCCAAGAATTAAAAAAATCATTAAAATAAGAAGACAGACCATAGTCCGTAGGTTCTGCTAAAATTGTTTCAATTTGTTGCAGCAATTCTGAACGTTTATTGGCATCGGAATAAGCTGATTGAAATTGACGAATTTGATTCTCTATTAAATCATTTTTTACTCTTACAATATCCTGAATTTTAACACCCATTCCCATACCAGCTTGAGTTTGCTCGGTGCCAAATACAACTTTTTGCCTTGTATAATCTGTACTTCCTGCATTAGAAATATTTTGTGAAGTAACATCCAGAGCACG
Source organism: Melioribacter sp. (assembly GCA_029907415.1). GTDB lineage: Bacteria > Bacteroidota > Ignavibacteria > Ignavibacteriales > Melioribacteraceae > Rosettibacter > Rosettibacter primus. Next base: position 1,638 of record JARYLX010000153.1, on the reverse strand, counting down.
CTGGTATGTTGCCATTGTTCTTACTGATATGTCAAAAATTCTTCCGATACCCATTACTAAACTCTTTTATTTACAATGTTATTTTCACCTTTGCCAAAAACAGTCAAAATTGTATCTCGAATAATATTTCTTGACACATTAACCAGAACGGTTATATGAGAATTAAGTTTAATAATTTCTGCTGCTCTGCTTTTTATTGCATCTCTTTTTTCTTTAATCCTATCAAGATTTTTATTTGGCAAAGAGTTAATCAATTCTTCAATTGAACCATTTTTTAATTGAATTGAATTCTCTTTCGCATATTCGAATGTTAACTTCTTTCTTTCTTTTTCTTCTTTTGTAATTGCAGAAAGTAATTTTTGTTCGTCGTCTACTGCTTTATCAAGCAGTGACATATCATTTTTTAGAAGTGCTTCTTTTTTGATTTTTACTACTTCTAAAAGGTCATCAAAATTTTTTTTCTGTCTTTCAATTGAATCTGTTAATTCTTCAATTTTCATGATTCACTCTCACTAAAATGATTTAAATAACTCATTACTTTAGTAATGTAATTCTGTGTTTCTTCAAAAGGTGGAATTCCTTTATATTTTTCAACATTTTGCGGACCGGCATTATATGCAGCCAGAGCTAATTTCAAATCACCATTATATTGTCGAAGCATTTTAGCGAGATATTTAGTTCCTCCATAAATATTTTCTTTTGGGTCAAAAATATTTCTTACACCCATTTCTGCTGCAGTAGTATCCATTAACTGCATTAAACCCTTTGCTTTAGCAGGTGACACCGCTCTGTGATTTGCTGCTGACTCTGCTAAAATGACTGATTTAATAACATTTTTATCAATTCCAAATTCTTTTGAAGCTTCTTCAATCAAATCATCATATTTCTTTAGTCGATTTAATGATTCGTTACTTGGCTGAACTTTTGGAATTTCATTGTCATTATCTTTTATGTCAATTTTTTCTGATGATTTTAATTTTATTTTAAAAGCCGGGTCCATCTCTTCGCCGGTTATTTTTTTATAAAGTGCTTCTGCAATACCTAAACTTTTACCCTGAGAAATATATGAAGCCATTTCCTGTTCAAATATTACATCGAAAGTATCGTTTCCATAACCCTCTTCGCCAAATAATCCATTTGTTGTTTTGGTCATCGACTGAAGAAGCATTGCTGTAAATAAGCTTTCAAATTCTTTTGCAGCTTTTGCAATTTTTGCTTTTTGCTTCTGGTCATAATTACCTTTCATCTCCTGAAGCTGGGAGATGTGCTTATTCATATCCGTTATTTTTAATGAAATCTTTTCCATATTACATTATCACTAATTCTGCTATTAATGCTCCAGCTTCTTTTAATGCTTGAAATATTGCGATAATATCTCTTGGAGAAACTTTTAATGAATTCAATGCCGCAGCAACTTCCTGTACATTTGTAGCACCTTCAATTGCTATTGTTCTTGTCGAATCCTGCGATACATAAGGAACAAGGTTGTTGAATACAGTAGTTGTCCCCCGCGAAAAAGCACTTGGCTGCGAAATAATTGGATAAGAACGAATTTGAATATTTAATCCGCCATGTGTAATTGTAACTGGTTGTATTCTTACATTGTTGCCTGCTATTACTGTTCCGGTTCTTTCGTTC
>JARYLX010000152.1 GCA_029907415.1 Melioribacter sp. | reverse complement strand
CTGCGAGTGAACTTTGAGAAATTGTACTTAAATCTAAACCACGGCTATCTGCATCAGTTGATGCTATCCTAATTCCATCAATTGTTACAGATGTATATTTATCACTTAATCCTCTCAAAATTACTTTATTAGCTTCGCCACCTGAACGAAGTATAGATACCCCTGGAAGTCTGCCAATTGATTCTGCTGCATTCGCATCAGGTAATTCTTTAATCTTTTCCTCAGATACAACATTAATAATTGTGTTCGAAGTTAATTGTTGGTTAATAGCTGCAGCTTGACCAACTGCTTGAGCAGTAATTATTACCTCAGTTCCTTCTATAACATCAGGTACTAATTTAAAATTGAATATAACTGTTTTATTTTTTTGTATAACGACATCATAAACTTTTGGTTTATAGCCAACATAAGAAACTTTCACTTTGTATGTGCCTTCTGGGATTCTGTTAATAATATATTGACCTTCAATATCTGTTGCGCTCCCTAAAGAAGTGCCTAACAAAAACACATTTGCACCAATCAAACTTTCATTTGTAAGTGAATCAGTAACAGAACCTCTTAAATTACCCTGAGCGTTTATTATCCCAAAAGTAAATAATAACATTAATAAACCACTTTTAATGAAATTTAACTTCATACTCTTATCTCCCTTTATAAACTTTGTTTTCAATTAAATAATAAATGTGAAAAAGATAAGTTAAAATTAGAACAATAAAGTCATTGTTTACTTAATTGATAACTTAACTTGCCAAATTTTATTTTAATTGTCAAGAACTTTTTACGAAATTATTTTATAATTATTACAATATATCCATTTAAAAATAGTAGCATTCTTCCATTCTATTTGCAAAAAGGATTATAATAAAAATTACTTTTATATAAGGCTTTATTATAAGATATATTAAATGTTACTTTATTCATCACTAAGTTCTAAATTTTAACTTTGGCAGGCTATACTTTTGAGACCTACTATAATTATAACGAAAGGATTACGTTTACGATTTTAATTATAGATTAATTAGTAATCTTACACTACAATAAAAGGATTATCTATTTCACAAGAGGATGTTATTCCTTTGAAGTATTAGTACCATTATAATGCTTTTCGTAAGCATCTATAATATCTTTCACAAGTTTATGACGAACTACGTCTGACTTATCAAAATAAACAAAACTAACGCCTTCAATATCTTTAAGAATTTCTTTAACCTGAACCAACCCACTTTGAGAATAGGATGGTAAATCAATTTGAGTAATATCTCCTGTTATAATTGCTTTTGAATTTGGGCCTAATCTTGTCAAAAACATTTTCATTTGCATACCGGTTGCATTTTGTGCCTCATCAAGAATTACATAAGCATTATTAAGTGTTCTGCCTCTCATGTAAGCAAGTGGAACTATTTCAATAATTCCTTTCTCAATATAATTTCTTAACTGTTCTGCTGGGAGCATTTCTTCAAGTGCATCATAGAGTGGTCTTAGGTATGGGTCAATCTTTTCTTTAAGGTCGCCAGGCAAAAAACCCAAACTTTCACCGGCTTCAACTGCTGGTCGTGCTAAAATTATTTTCTTTACAATTCCTTTTTTTAATGCAGCAATTGCAAGAGCTACAGCAAGATATGTTTTACCGGTTCCTGCCGGCCCAATAGCAAAACAAATATCATTTTCTTTTACGCTTTTTATGTAATTGATTTGGTTTTGAGTTTTAGCTTTTATAACATCTTTCTTTGAATACAAAACAATATTATCATATTCATTTTCACTAATAATTTCTTTGCCCTGAAGTGTTAAATCTATAATTGTTTCAACATCATTTGGTTGAAGTTTGCCTGTTGTATTAAGGACAAAAATCATTTCCTTAAAAACTTTTTCAATTGCATTTACTTCTTCTTCCACGCCCTGAATAATAACATTATCTCCACGCACAATAATATTGCTTGAAAATCTATCTTCGAGAGGCTTGAGATTAGAATCTCTGTACCCCAGCAAAGATATTAAATCGACATTTTCTAATTTTAATTGCTTCTCTATTTGCGTAGCTACCTCCTTAATTATAAAAAAAGCCCTCTTCATTAATAAATGAAAAGGGCTTTATGAAAAAATTATCTAACACCTTTTGAAATTATCACCCAATTATTTAGCAGACTGTGTTTGTGTTGGCGGAGCTGGTTTATAATTTCTTCTAATCTTATCATACTTTGCTTTTTCTTCTTCAGTCAAATTTGGAATCTTAAATACCTGTTTTGGATAAATCAAATCTGGGTTTTTAATTTGATCTCTATTAGCTTTATAAATTATAGGCCATGCGAATGGATTATCGTAATGTTCTTTCTTTTTAGCAATATTCCACAGGCAGTCGCCTTTTACAACTGTATAATTAATTTCTTTTGGAGCTTCAACCCATGCATCAAGTTTTCTTTGCAATTGGTTATGAACCTTATCAAAAAATTCTGGAAGAGCAGAAATTTTATTTTTCTTCATTGCATCTAATTCTGCCTGTCGATCAGCCTTTGGAGCTTCTTTGTTGTCAATTTTCTTTGTTAATGCATCAAGTTGATTTCTAAAATTATCTATGTCAGCTTTTGAAGATGCACCAACCATAGCGTATAATTCCTTCATACAATCATCATAAGATTGCAATTTTTCACTTGTAGCTTTTAAGTCAGCAACTTCTTTTTTAAGAGCATTTAGTTCTGTTGTTAACGAAGCTTTTCTTTCTGTAAGACGATTAATTTCGTTCTGCCACTCCTCTTTAGTCAATTCTTGCTGTTGCGCAAAAACGTTAGCCGAGAGGAGTATTAAAGCTGTAATTGTCAATAAAAATTTGTAAACTTTCATCTATTCCTCCTTTTTTGATTATTAAACTTTTTGAATTATAAACCGAGTTTTTCGAGATTCTTTTTGGTCTCTGCCTTTGCTTTTGCGCATTCATCAAGCTTAGCATTCTTCTCAGCAATTTCTCTTTCGAGGGCAGCTTTTTCACTCTTCAAAGAATTAACTTCTTTTTCAAGTGCTTTTACTTCGGAACGAAGAGCTTCTAATTCAGCCATTTGTTCTTCAGATACACCACTGCAGCCAGTCACGCTAAGCATGCCAACAAATAAGGCTATTATAAGCCCGCTGCTAAGGATTCTTTTAATATTTGCCATATGCATCTCCTTTTAATTTGTGAGTAATGAATTTTTAGAATTCGATTTTAATGAACTAATTTATAATGTATAAAACAAACCTCTTAAAATTCATTTCAAATATAATTATTTTCTTTATAAAAGGAAGTAAATAGATAATAATTCAAGGAACTTTATATTAAATTAACCTTTTTTCAACCAAACTGGTATAATAGTTCCCTGCTATTATAATGTGGTCGAAAACCTGAATTTCAAGTAGCTTACCAGCTTCTACTAATTTTTTTGTTAATGAAATATCTTCACGGCTTGGTTCTGGATTTCCACTTGGATGATTATGTAACAAAATTATATTGGCAGAATTATTTTCAATTGCAACTTTGAATACTTCTCTTGCATGAACTACACTCGAATTCAAATTCCCGATTGATATCAGTTCATTTTTGATAATTTTATTTGCAGTATTCAAGCATAAAACATAAAATTTTTCTTTAACTTCATCTCTTAATAATGGAATAAAAATTTCTGCAACATCGGAAGGTGATGTAATTTTTTTATTTGAAAACCATTTTTTCTGAGCATCAGCTCTTCGACTAATTTCAAATGCTGCAATAAGTGTAGCGGCTTTATCTTTTCCGATACCCGGAAAATTTTTTATTGCATCTATTGTTTGCATTGATAAAATATTCAGATTACCATATTTGCTGATTAAACTTTGTGCAATCTGAATTACATTTTGTCCCTTTGTACCAGTTCTAAGTAAGATGGCAATTAATTCCGCATCAGATAAACTCTGCGCCCCTCTTAGAATTAATTTTTCTCTTGGACGGTCGTCAACAGGTAATTCTTTTACCTTCGACATTTCATTCCCATTCAATTGTTGAGGGTGGTTTTGAACTTATATCATAAACCACACGATTAATTCCTTTAACTGAACGGATAATTTTATTTGCTGCTTTTTCTAAAAAATCATGGTCGAAACGAAACCAGTCGGCTGTCATCCCATCAGTAGATGATACAGCTCTTAAAGCTAAAACATTTTCATAAGTTCTTGCATCCCCCATTACTCCCACACTTTGCACTGGAAGCAACACAGCAAAAGCCTGCCATATTTTTTCGTAATATCCATCTTCGTGCAAAAGGTTAATAAAAATATCATCAGCTTCCCTTAGCAAATCCAGTCTTTCTTTTGTTACTTCTCCTAAAACTCTAACTGCAAGTCCGGGACCCGGGAATGGATGTCTATTAATAAACATCTCTGGTAAACCAAGTTCTCTCCCAATAGCTCTAACTTCATCTTTGAATAATTCTCGGAAAGGCTCAATTAATTTTAAATTCATTTTTTCTGGTAGACCACCAACATTATGATGAGTTTTAATTGTAACTGAAGCACCTTTTACTGAAACAGATTCAATTACATCTGGATAAAGTGTTCCCTGAACTAAAAATTCGGCATCGGGAATTTTTTTTGCTTCTTTCTCAAATACTTCTATGAAAGTATTACCTATAATTTTTCTTTTCTGTTCTGGGTCTACAACATTCTTTAATCTTTCGAGAAATAATTCTGATGCATCAATAAAAATCAATTTTATATTAAAATTATCACGAAATAATTTAACTATATTTTCACTTTCATTTTTTCTCATCAAACCAGTATCAACATGAATGCAAATTAAATTTTCTTTTAATGCTTTATGAACCAATACAGCTGCAACTGAAGAATCTACACCGCCGCTAAGTGCACAAATTGCTTTTTTATTTCCAACCTTTTCTTTTATTTCATTAATGGATAATTGAATAAAATTCCCTGCTGTCCAATCTGCATTACAATTACAAATATTGAACAAAAAATTCTCAATTATTTTTTTACCATCTTTGGTGTGTGCTACCTCAGGATGAAATTGAATACCATAAATTTTTTTTGTTGTGTTTGAGATTGCACAAATTGGAGTGTTATCTGTTCTTGCAGTTACAATAAAATCTTCAGGCATTTTAGTAATATAGTCTCCGTGACTCATCCACACAATTGAATTATTCTCAACATTTTTTAACAATTCGTCTTCGTGTAAAATCTGTATGTGAACTTTCCCATATTCCCTGTTCTTAGCTGCATCAACTTTTCCATTATTGTATTTAGCAATTAGCTGCATTCCATAACAAATTCCAAGTATCGGGATTCCAATTTCAAAAACTTTTTTATCAATTGTTAAAGCTCCTTCGTCATAGACACTCATTGGTCCACCAGAAAGAATTATACCGCGAGGCTTTTCACTAATTATTTTTTCTACAGGATAGTTATTAGAATGGATTTCAGAATAAACATTTAATTCACGAATTCGACGTGCAATTAATTGCGTGTATTGTGAACCAAAATCAAGAATTAATATCTTATGTTGATGAGTCATAAGTTCAATTGCCATCAGACAATTTACTAACTCTGTCAAGCTAACTGTGCTTTATAAGCTTCTGCATCAAGCAGTACATTTAATTGTTCGGGATTAGTTAACTCAATCTTGATAATCCAACCTTCACCATAAGGGTCAGAATTAATTAATTGAGGTTCACTATTAATTTTAGGATTAATTTCAAGCAATTTGCCATCAACAGGAGCATATAAATCACTTACAGTTTTTACAGCTTCAATTGTGCCAAATGGTTCTCCCATTTTGATTTCACTTAAGTCGGGTTTTATATCAACAAATACAATATCACCAAGCTCACTTTGAGCAAAGTCGGTAATACCTACAAATGCAATCTTACCTTCAACTTTAATCCATTCATGGTCTTTTGTGTACTTTAAGTTATCGGGTATGTTCATAAATCCCTCTTAATATTGTTTAAGTATTTTTCTATAAAAGAAGTATCAAAATCCCCTTCAATAAATTTTTCATGTTCTAAAACTTTTCTATGGAAAGGTATAGTAGTTTTAATTCCTTCTACAGTAAACTCTTCAAAAGCTCTACGAGCGCGATTAATTGCATGTTTTCTATCTGTTCCCCATACAATTAATTTTGCTATTAAAGAATCGTAATAAGGTGGAATTACATATTCATTGTAAATATGAGAATCAACCCTCACACCAAATCCTCCCGGGAAATGTAAATATTCAATTTTTCCTGGACTTGGTCTAAACTTATTTTCAGGGTCTTCTGCATTAATTCTAAATTCGATTGCATGTCCGCGAGGTTCTAATGGTGGGTCAGCAATTTTTTCACCAGCAGCTATCAAAATTTGTTGTTTAATTAAATCAAGATTTCTTACCATTTCTGTAACTGGATGTTCAACCTGAATTCTTGTGTTCATTTCAATAAAGTAGAAATTAAGATTCTTATCAACAATAAATTCGACAGTTCCAGCTCCCTCATAATTTACAGCTCGAACACCTTTGAGAGCAGCCTCGCCCATTTTTTCACGAACCTCAGGAGTAATAATTGGAGAAGGTGATTCTTCAATTAGTTTTTGATGTCTTCTTTGAATTGAGCAATCACGTTCGCCGTAGTGATATGCATTACCATGCCTATCACTCAAAATTTGAATTTCGACATGGTGAGGATTTTCAATATATTTTTCAATGTATAAATCTGGCACACCAAAAGCTGCTTCAGCTTCTGCACTTGCTGTTTGAAATAATTTTGGTAAATCTTTTTCTTCCCAGACAATTCTCATTCCTTTGCCACCACCGCCTGCTGAAGCTTTAAGCATAATTGGATAACCAATTTCCTTTGCAATTTTTTTTGCTTCTGCAATATCTCTGACAACACCATCACTCCCTGGCACCACGGGAACACCAACCTTTTTCATGGTTTCTTTTGCAAATGCTTTATCCCCCATTTTTCTTATGGAATCTGCTGATGGTCCAATAAATTTAATATTAGACTCAGCACATATTTCACTAAAGTCAGCATTCTCTGCTAAAAATCCATAACCTGGATGAATTGCTTCGGCACCAGTAATAACAGCAGCAGAAATTATATTTGGAATTTTTAAATAACTTTCTGAACTGGGGGGAGGTCCAATACAGATAGCTTCATCAGCAAAAATTGTATGTAAAGATTCTCTATCAGCTTCGGAGAAAACAGCAACGGTTTTTATCCCCATTTCTTTACATGTGCGGATAATTCTTAATGCTATTTCTCCTCGATTGGCTATTAAAATT
>JARYLX010000151.1 GCA_029907415.1 Melioribacter sp. | reverse complement strand
AGTTACCTTCGATTTTAGTTCCTTCTGGCAAATGTTTCATTGCTTTATTACGACCTACACGAAACCAGACCCATTCTTCATCAGCATCTAATGCTAAATCGCCACTGGCTTCATACTCTGCTGGAATTATTCCACAAACTCTTTGATAATGTGATTTATCTTTCAAATTACCTGATTTACTGTCATTAAATAATTCATCCAATTTTACTTCGATAATTTCTTGTGAACCGTTCATATCATGTGAATTTCTCATGCAATATAATTTCATCGATTTTCTCGCAACAAGCGGAGAACCTAAATATCCACCTTCTGTAACTTGAATAATTTCACCGGTTTTTTCATTTACAGCCATCACTTCACCTCTTACACGCCGAGATCTGAAAATAATCCATTGCCCATCAGATGTCCATTGATTATGTGTCGGATATATTTTTGAATCCCCAAAAGATTTGCTTGTTAAAAAAATTAGTTCAACACCTGTAATTGGGTCGGTTACAATTTTTTTCTCTGACGGAAAGCGAGTACCAATTTGTGCTTTTAAATTTGAGCATATCACTAAAAAAATTACAACTGCAATTAACGATTTAATACTTCTCATTTTCAGTTCTCACTTTTATTATATATGGAAAACAATAAATATGTTTTTGATAGATTAGATTGCTCTTTAATAAATCATTTTCTCCTAAAAACAACGTAAAAGATTGATACCTATCTAAATATTTTGGGGAAATATGATAAGTAGAATGAAGTAAGTGTTTTTCCATAATAAATGTATTCAAATTTATTCTAAAGTAAATTGTTAAAAAATATTTTAAGATTTTTAGATAAATAATTATTCCGAGAAATTAAAACGACTATTTAATTTTTATTTCAATCGGTATACTTTGAAATCATCAACTTCTTGATGTGATTTAACTGTTCGAAAACCAAAATAGCCTTCTTTTATTGGTTCTTTATCTGTAAAAGAGAAATATTCTTCACCATCAACATAAAGTTTTGTAGTGCCATTATAAACCACAATTTGAATTAAATAATTTTTGTTTGGTTTGAGCAAATGATCTTGATCTTGAAAATCAAATATAAGCGTACGTTCTCCATTCCCCTCATACTTTCTAAAACGAGTAGTAGTGTTATAATTTCCACCAATTCCAGCATAATAAAGTCGAAGTGAATCATAATCAGCTAATGTTCCATCTCTAGTAAATAAGTTTTCTCTGCGTGGGTCTGTAGCCATCCAGAATTGATTGAGGTCAGATAATCTATCATTGTAACCATTATTAACAATAACTTTTCGATTATATTCAATCAAAATATTTCCAGATAATTTTTTGTTGAACCAGACAGTTGCACCATGTTCTACATCAATAATCAATTTCCCATCTTTCACTTCAACTTTTGTGTAAGGAGAGCTTTTAGTCTCTACAACCCAATTACTCAAATCATTGTCAAAATTATCTTCATAAAGTAATTCACCTTTTTCAAATTGATTGATTGAATTTAATTTCAAAATATTACCATCAGATAAAGGAATATTTTCTGGGATATCATTACCAATCAAATCAAGCAACTCTATAGCATTAAGACACCATTGAGCGGTATTGTTAGTGGATACCCATTTAACTTCGTAAATTGGTTGTAAACTTTGAATAGAATCAAATTTTTCCATTTCGAAATTTGTCTGGAATTGTCTTGAGCCGTAATTGAAAAATTCTTTCCATGCTCTTTCAGCATAAGATTTGTCACCTGTAACTTTTGCATAATATGCTGGCAACCGAGAATACCATGGACCTGGTGTTCCTAATTCTACAGCTTTACCAAATTCTTTTTGAATTTCTTCTTTTGGAGCTCCATATAATTTGCAGAATTGCAACCAGAGTTTATCCCATTTTTTATCTTTCAAAAGATTAGATAATTCGAAAGCTACTTCTGGTCCTCCCATCAAAACTGATAAATGAGCCGAACCTATATCATTTTGACTCAAGCGAAATAATTTGTAAGTTTTTGGATCGTATCCAAAAGCCGCATCTTTACCTGAGAAAAATCCAAAAGGCATTTCATATAAAGAATTGACTCCAATCATAATACGGTCACGGTATTTTGTGTCACCCGTACGTTCCCATTCTGTCATCCAGTTACCAACCAATGCAAGCCAATCAGGTCCAACACGAGCATGTGTGGGATATTGGCTTTTTTCTAAAATTAAACGAAGCGGGTCATACTTGCCAATAGCTTCATTTGCAGCATCAACAACTTCACGCATTAAATCGCCAGTGCGCTCATCTGTTGTTAAATAATAATAGAATCGTTTAAGAGCTGCTTGTGAGATACGAACTTCTTTAGCACCGCAGCCCCAGTGAATCACATTATGACGCGAACCCAATCCTTTAAAAGGACCAAGATGATATACATCAACTTCACCAGTGTGACGTGTCATCGCTTCAGCCATGCGGAAAATATCTTCACGCCCAGAACGCAAATAGCTGTACCATAGCCACATATTCGGCATTAATTCTGTATTGTCCCATGCAAAGCCACCAATATCATATTTCCATGTATGTCTTCTAAAATCATAACTATGTTGAATATCACCATAATGCCAGAATCCATACCAATGACGCTGTTCCACTTCTAATTTATAATATTCAAAAGCCTTATCGAGTTGTTCTTCCAACCAACTTTTAGTATTTGTGCTTCTATCTGGCAAACTCCATATTCCAAAAACTTTAACACTATGAATATATTCTGGAGATGCAGCAAGTAAAGGTGGATTGTTTCCTATCTTCACAATTTTATTTAGAGTTTCATAAGAGGGAACATTTGAAGTAGCATATAACATTATTTCAGAAGTTCGCCCAATTCCAGTTGCAATACTATATCCTGGTTGAACATCTTCGTAACTTGCAATTAAGTCATGACCATAAGCAAGGGTATCGTAATGCCTCATATCCATAGCTTCTGCATCAGGAGTCCACAACCAGATTTTTAGTTGCGAAGTATCTTTTTTTACATTATTAATTTCTAATGCAGATGGGAATGATTGCCAGAAATCTCTTAAACAAACAGTCAATCCACCAGATACATCTCCAACAAAAGCCAGACCTGTTGAACGATGACCATATCCTGCATCTATCCATGTACTTTTATCATTTGTTCTTTTTAATACTCGAAAACCATCAGCATTTAATTGAACTAATTTAAAATCATTCCATGAAGCCCAATTTTTTATTAGTTGTTGCTGTCTTTCAGAAAATGTTTCATATTCTGGTATCCGTTCCCCAATTAGTTGTTTAGAATAAAGCTTTTCATCTCTATCAAGTGGAAATCTTCCTGTTAATGGCTGACATGGTTCATCCCATAATCTTCCATCATCACCAGAAAAACGAATATGACGATTATACAATTGTTCATCAAGTGGAACATCAAAAACTAATCCCAATCCTCGAATAAAATCCACTTGCTGATTTCCATCATAAATAATTGTGTGCACTATACGAATTGATTGTAACCCTGCATAAAAATAAAATCGAATAATAAACGGCAGCCAGCTTCTTCTATTTGATTCTGAAATATGTTTACCTTCTACTTTTATTACTGCTCTTATAGGGCCATTTTGTTCAATTGTAACTTTTTCAATATGACCAGTAAACAATTCTTTAGCAGGTTGTAAACCGATTTCAGCATCTGGGCCATTCTGTAAAATGCATACTAATTTTCCACCTGTTGAAATTTGGTTATCATCTAATTTAATATATCGAATAATTTGATTTCCTTGTTTTGGAATAACACACTGTATTACTCCAGTATTAACAAAAATATCTTCGCTATTTTCAATAACTTCAATTTTTTTATTGTAATTAGAAATTTCTTTTTTGACAATATCCAGGTGGAAAATTGAGTCTTTATCAGATTCAACTACTGTGCTTAATCCAATCCATTTCAAAGTACCATTAGGCCAAAAAGCTAAGGGCCAGGATTGAACAGGTAAAATATGACCTTGAGAATTCTTTAATTGAAATTTTGTTGATGGAGCAAATTTCCCTTCCGGCAGAGGCACACCCCAGCTAATTCCTGCAGGTAATGAAGGTGGACTTCCACCAAGCCATGATAATTTTATAGACTGGATATTTTGAGCTTTAACCGGGATTTGTAATATACTATCAATAATAAAAAACATTGATATAAAAATGAATTTAATAAAGTTTGAATTTCGAGAGCCAATCATATTTCACCAATTTTGTTAGAATAATTCACTTTGCCCTCTTTACTAATAAAAATTGAGTAATATTTATTGATATTTGTTTTATTCGAATAAGAAATGAATTTAATATTATGCAGAAATTTTATTTTCTTTAAAATTATTTACATTAAAAAATTTTTCGAATCAGGATGGCAAATTATTGCTTCATATGATGAATATATTTTTCCAAATCCCTAATCGCAATAACAATAAAATGGCGGTTATACATATATTCAATGTAATCTTTAAATAATTCAGGTGAAGTTGTAACCCATGGATGAGCATAATCAGGAACACCGTGAATTGTAAAGACTATTATTTCACCTGCTTTAGCATTTGTTAAAATATTCATCACTCTATTTTTCGCTTCATTAGTAGTGCCAGTTGTACTATAACTAGGAATTAATAATGGATTATCGTTTAATGGATTATATTTTCTATTACCCCCTGTTCGAGCATATTTATACCCCATTTCTTGTAAAACCACTAATGCTAAATAGCTTGTATCATAACCAGGATATGCAAATGAAACAGGTTTCGAAATTCCATACTCTTTGCATTTAATCTCAATATAACGTAACTGTTCATACAATTCCTGCTTGCTCATTTTATTAACATGTTTATGACTGCGTGTATGATTCCCTATTTCAAAACCCATTTGATTTAGTTCTGCTATTTGCTTCCACGACATATATTTTGAAGAATCTTCAGGGACCTCGAATGGAAACTCGCAGATAAAGAAAGTAGCTCCAAAACCATATTTTTTCAAAAGTGGTGCTACATATGTATAATGAGTAATTGAAGCATCATCAAATGTTAAAACAACAATAGGGCTATCTAATCTTGCATTTCTCTTCCTTTTAATTGCCTGATTATCATTGTAATGAAATAATACCAATATTGTAATTAATAAAATTATGAATACAAATTTTTTCATTCTTTTATCACTAAGAAAATATTATTTAATTCAAGTTTATCACTTAGTTTTTGGTCTTAAATCATCAGTGCTTTGTTTTGTATAAAAATTAATTGCAGGAGGTCTGTCTTTCTTTTCAAAAAGTTCTTCGACAATTGAATAATCAACTTTATATTTTGGATTGAATTTGTCTGATAACATATATTTTGTCAAACTATATAATAATTGTCTTGCAGCGGGTCTTTCTTCCAAATTGTTTTGGAGGTCAGCACTGCAAACCATAAGTTTTCCATTTTCAACCTGGGCTTCGAACAATACAGCTAATCGACGATTTAAGAACCACGTATCGATAGGTTGTATTAGTGGTTTAAATTCTTTGGGGAAAAGTTCAAGATTCATTACCTGCTGACGATTAAGAATTTCCCACCATTGTAAATTACTGTGATATTCAGTTGGAAAATCTTCAAAAGCCGGATGCTTTGGATTACATAAAATCCCCAATGTATGAGGCGGTCTCATTTTAAACCATGATGTATTCCAGAATACTGGTCTTAAATATTGAACTACATCTTTACCATTTTCAACAATACCTGCTGCATGTAAAAAAACTTTTCCACCATTTTTTAAAACAGATTTTGCCCTCTCATCAAGTTTATTGCAGAAATAAATTTCATTATCATTCAATTGAGGAAGTTTCTCAGGATAAACCCAGAAATCCCAATTATTTGTGTGATTATCAATATTTATCTCGAGATTTAATTTTTCTGCTTTTGAAATTTTTGAAAGTAATAAAGTAATCTTTCCAATTTGAATACAATTACCAATTGGTATAGTTTGACTTGGCAAAGAACCTTTTGCAATAACAACTCCATCTGAGTTCGTAATTTTCCATTGCGGTATTACATTTTCGAGTGGACGATTGCCAAAATGAAAAACTTCAAATTCAGCTTCAAATTTTTCGTTGTTTAGAAAAACAAATTTTGGTATACGTGCTAACGGGACAGTTTCACTAAAAAATTTTTTAAACTCTTCTACGGTTATATATCCTTTTTCATCCCAAAATGCATCTAGAACTCCAACTAATGCCGTTCCCTGACCAGGATAATCATTAAGACTGAGTAATTGAATACCAGCTAAACCCGGAGTTCGTAATGCAGCTTCAATCTCAGATTTATAACACAATACCTGTAATTTGCCTGATGCCATT
Source organism: Melioribacter sp. (assembly GCA_029907415.1). GTDB lineage: Bacteria > Bacteroidota > Ignavibacteria > Ignavibacteriales > Melioribacteraceae > Rosettibacter > Rosettibacter primus. Next base: position 946 of record JARYLX010000151.1, on the reverse strand, counting down.
AAAAAGTCTTCTGCTTGTTCGCCCATATGATTTTTTTCTAATTCTTCTTTAAATAATTCAAAATTTTTTGCCTTATAAACACCTGTGTATTTTCCTATCTCTTTAAAATTCGGATAAACACAATGCTGGCCCATTTCATGAACAACATAAGGGACACTATAATTTTTAATCCTATCTGCATAATCAAATTTAGTTTCAGAGCGACTATCATCCCAGGGAAGTCCACGAGGTTCAGAGCGAACTATAAATTCACTTTCAGGCACAAGTGGCCAACTTCTGCCTATTGATGCACTTGTATAGACTCTTCGTGGATCTCTTTCTTTCCAGTATCTCACATATTCACTGAGATATTTCACCTGATTTTTTCCTGCGGGTTCGTTTCCATAAGCCATCATACAAAAAGATGGATGATTACCATAGGCATTAATGATTCTTTCAGTTTCTTCGTAAAGGTACTTATCTATAGGAAGGCTATCTCCCAGAGTAACACCATGATTTGCCCAGCTTGGACCTTCAACCTGCAAATAAAATCCTAATTTATCAGCCGCCTCGAATGCAGCCTTGGGAGGGCACCATGAATGAAACCGCATATGATTTAATCCATAATTTTTACATATTCTAAATATACGTTCCCAAGAAGCTACATCCGTAGGCGGATAACCAGTTAATGGAAATACACAATTTTCTACTGTCCCTCTTAAAAATATTGGTCGATTATTTATTTGAAAACGTGTTTCCTTTATTGTGAATGAACGCATACCAAATTGAATTGACATCGAATCTAAATTTTCAGATTCGTTTGATAAAACAGCAGTTAATTTATAAAGTGCTGGATTATATTCATCCCACAACAAAACATTTGAACCCATTGGATAATTAATTTCAAAATTTGTTGACCCTTTCCTAACTGTAATTTTTTTAGAAATTGGTTGAACATTATGAACTG
>JARYLX010000150.1 GCA_029907415.1 Melioribacter sp. | reverse complement strand
TTAATTATTTTTATTTAATTGGAATGGAAATCATATTAAATGTGATAATATTTTGAATACCAAGCAAAATAAATATACTTTTGTTTACCTTGATAGCACCTCAACATTTTGGTATATTTTGAATTGAAAAACAAATTTGAAAGAAGGTTGTAAATTAATGGAAGAAAAATTATTAACACAGGAAACAGAATATTCTATGATTGAAGATATTCCACGAGTATTACCTGTATTACCTTTAAGAGATAATGTAATTTTCCCTTACATGATATTTCCTATTCTTGTTGGAAGAGAACAGTCAATTAGGGCGGCTAATTATGCACTTGATAATTCAAAGTATATATTTCTTGCTGCTCAAAAACGTTCTAATATTGATGAACCCACACCTGATGATATTTATTTAGAAGGAACTATTGCAAAAATTATTCAGATATTAAAATTACCAAATGGACTTTTGAAAATACTTATTGATGGGATTATTCAAGGGAGGATAAAAAGATTTACCGAAAGAACAAATTTTTTTGAAGCTGAAGTAGAAGTTATTCCTCCAAAAGAAGAAGACCCTCGTGAAATGAAAGCTCTTCTTCGACAGATGACTAATCTTTTTAAAGAGTATGTGAAAATTAATAAAGCTATTCCTCAAGAAGCTTTAACAGCTTATGAAAATATTGAAGAGTCTGATAGAAAACTTTTTTATGTGGCTGCAAATATCAATCAATCAATTGAAGTAAAACAAAAAATACTTCAGAAATTTTCTATTAAAGAACAACTTTACGAGGTAATTAGAATACTTAATTCAGAAATTGAGATTTTGAAAATCGAAAAAGAAATTGAAAACAAAGTTCAGGAGAATATTGCAAAGACTCAGAGAAAATTTATTATCCAAGAGCAAATTAGAATTTTGCAAGAAGAGCTTGGTGATGAAGAAGATACTTCGCCTGAATTTGTAAAATTAAAAGAACAAATTCAAAAAGCTAAAATGCCTCCTCATGTTCACGAAAAAGCAATGGAAGAATTAAACAAGCTTAAAAAAACACCGCCAAGTTCTCCAGAAGCAACAGTTATAAGAAATTATTTAGATTGGTTAATTGATGTGCCATGGTATAAAAAAACGAAAGATAATCTTGATATAAAAAATGTTAGAAAAATTCTTGATGAAGACCATTATGGTCTCGATAAACCAAAAGAAAGAATCGTAGAACACATTGCGGTTTTGAATTTAGTAAAAAGTATGCGTGGACAAATTTTATGTTTTGTTGGGCCCCCAGGTGTTGGTAAAACATCCTTAGGAAAATCAATTGCAAGAGCACTTGGAAGAAATTTTGTTAGAATTTCTTTAGGTGGCGTTCGAGATGAAGCAGAAATTCGTGGGCACAGAAGAACTTATATTGGCTCAATGCCAGGTAAAATTATTCAATCAATGAAAAGAGCAAAAACAGTAAATCCAGTTATGCTTCTTGATGAAATTGATAAAATGAGTATGGATTTTCGCGGCGACCCATCATCAGCTATGCTTGAAGTTCTTGACCCCGAACAAAATCATACTTTCAATGACCATTATCTCGATGTTGATTATGATTTATCTCAGGTTATGTTTATTACAACTGCTAATGTAAGATATAATATTCCTCTTCCACTTCAAGATAGAATGGAAATAATTGAACTTCCGGGTTATCTCGAATTTGAAAAAGTTGAGATTGCAAAAAGGCATATAATTCCAAAACAATTAAAAGCTCATGGCCTCGATAAATTTAATATCGATTTTAAGGAAGAAGCGATTTTAAAAATTATTACTGAATATACTCGTGAAGCTGGGGTAAGAAATCTTGAAAGAGAAATTGCATCTGTTTTAAGAAAGACAGCAAAAGAAATTGTTATAGCACAGTCAGAAAATGGGAAGAAAAAAGTCAAAAAGAACTTTGTAATTGATTCAGAATTGATTGAAAAATTTCTTGGTGTTCCGAGATATAGAACTCAAAAAGCTAATAAAGAATTAAGAGTAGGAAGTGTTACAGGATTAGCATGGACAAGTGTTGGAGGAGAAATATTGCAGGTAGATGCTACTGTAATGCCTGGTTCAGAAAAATTAACAATCACAGGCCAGATAGGCGATGTGATGCGTGAATCAGCAATGGCAGCATTGAGTTATCTGCGTTCTAATGCAAAAGAATTTGGTTTACCTCCTCACTTTAATAAAGGAAAGGAAATTCATATCCATCTGCCAGAAGGAGCTATTCCTAAAGATGGACCTTCGGCAGGAATAACTATGGCAATGGCGTTGTATTCAGCATTCAGCGGTAAGCCTGCAAGAAATGATGTGGCAATGACAGGTGAAATTACATTACGCGGGAATGTTTTGCCAATTGGTGGTTTGAATGAAAAACTTTTAGCTGCAAGAAGAAATGAAATTTCTATTGTGCTTATTCCAAAAGATAATGAAAAAGATTTGAGTGAAATAAAACCTGAAGTAAAAGAAGGCTTAAAGATTATTCCCATTTCTACTATCAAAGAAGCATTGCCTTATGTCTTCGAAGAAGATACTAAGAAGAAAAAGAAAACAAAGAAAAATCGCAAATAACTGAAAGATGGCAGAATCTTTAACAGTAAATAAAAATTTATCTGATGAAGAAATTTATAAAAGTTTAATTCCACAAATTGATAATTTAATTTCTGAAAATGATGAGATAATTTCTTCTTTATCAAATTTTACAGCAGCATTAAAAGAATCTTTCGATAAAATTAGCTGGGTAGGTTTTTATTTTTTGAAAAATGATAAATTAATTTTAGGACCGTTCCAAGGTAAAGTTGCATGCACAGAAATTCGATTAGGGAATGGAGTTTGTGGAACTGCAGCAGCAAAAAAAGAAACAATAATTGTAGAAGACGTAAATAAATTTCCCGGTCACATTGCGTGTGATGCTGATTCAAAATCTGAAATTGTAATTCCCCTAAAAGATAAAGATGAAGTTTACGGTGTTCTTGATTTAGATAGTTATAATTATTCAGCATTTAATGAAGTTGATAAAATTTATTTAGAAAAACTTTGTGAATTATTATTTAATAAAATTGATTTCAAAAAAATTAAAAATATAACAACTTAGAAAAGTAATATGAATTATTTAGTAACTGCACGTAAATGGAGACCACAAAAATTTGAAGAAGTAGTTGGTCAGGAACATATCACAACTACATTAAAAAATGCAATAATTAATAATAGAATTGCACATGCATATTTATTTGCGGGACCTCGTGGAGTTGGTAAAACAACTACAGCCAGAATTTTAGCTAAAGTATTGAATTGTCTAAATCCACAGAATGGAGAACCATGCAATGAATGCGAAATGTGCAAAGCTTTTCTAAATTCTCAAACACTCGATATAATTGAAATTGATGGTGCATCAAACAGAAGAATTGAAGAAATAAGAACATTGAGAGAATCTGTAAAGTATGCTCCTACTAAAGGCAAATACAAAGTTTATATTATAGATGAAGTTCACATGCTAACTACAGAATCATTCAATGCACTTTTGAAAACTCTAGAAGAGCCACCAGAACATACATTATTTATATTTGCTACTACTGATGTTCATAAAGTTCCTTTAACAATTATATCAAGATGTCAGAGATTTGATTTTAGAAGAATAGAATTAAATACAATAAAAAATCTTCTTAAAAATATTGCTCAAGCAGAAGGGATTGAAATTGATGATACTGCTCTGACAATTATTGCTAAAAAAGCAGATGGCGCTTTAAGAGATGCTCAAAGTTTTTTTGACCAAGCAATTTCATTCAGTGGTAATAAAGTTGATTCAGCTATACTTGCCCGTATGTTTAATTTAATTGATGAAGATATTTATTTTGAAATATCCGATGCAATTATTTCTAAAAATTTCAAACATGCTTTTGATATAACACAAAAAATTTATGATAACGGCTGGAACTATGTTGACTTTTTGAACGGGCTAAATGAACATTTTAGAAATATCTTAACTGTTGTTATTAGAAAAGATACTCATTTAGTTGAAAGTGCAGAAATTTACAAAGAAAAATATTTGTCTTATTCGGATAAATTTACTGAAAGTGATTTGTTGAGGATTTTAACATTCATAAATAAAACTCAATATGAAATAAAATCTTCTTCAAATCCAAAATTGAAAATTGAAATTGCACTATGTCAATTAATTGGGTTAGAAAAATCAGCACTGATTTCAGAATTGATTTCGAAAATTGGCAGTGATAGCTCACAAAACATGAAAGAAAAAAATATTTCATATGCAGGTAGTTCTCAATCATTTAAAAAAGAGATTTCGAATGTAAGACCTGCTACAAAAGAAGAAATTAAAATACCGGAAGTCAAATCCTTTGTCCCACCAACTGCAAATGATTCTGAAGATTTTAATAACATAATAGCTAAGTGGCAGGAATTTGTTGAACAGGTTAAAAATGAAAAATTATTTTTTGGTTCTGTATTGTTAAATACAAATCCAATCGATTTTGTTAATAACAAATTGAAAGTAGAAGTTGAAAAACCTGAAGACTGGGACATGATTTGTGATAACAAAAGTTATCTTGATAAAAAGACCAAAGAAATTTTTGGCAAAAAAATAGAATTTGATTTTGCAGATAAAAGTATACAGATAAAGAAAGTGTCAGAAAAATCAGTTGCAGAAGAAGAAAATCCTCTAATAAAAGCAGTAATTACAAAACTAGGCGGGAAAGAAATTAAAAAGTAATATTTCTAAATGAGTTCAGTCCTTTTGCGAAAAATTATAATTTGTTGTAAGATATTTTATTTTATATCTTCATTAATTTATCCACAATCAAATTATGTAAATGAAAATGATACTATAGTAACAATCTGGCATCTTGATAATCCATATAAAGTTGGAGGATTTAATACAACATTTCTTACTGATAGGCCATCTATAATTAATACCACGTTTGGTAAAGCATTATATTTCGATGGAATTAATGATGGTTTACTAATTAATTATAATCCGCTTTCAAATTATTCATGCTTTACGGTTGAAATAATTTTTAAACCTGATTCTTCTAAAAATCCTGATAACTATGAGCAAAGATTTTTACACATTAAAAACGAAGATGATAATAAAAGGGTCTTGATAGAATTGAGATTACTTAAAAACAAAAGATGGTCGCTTGATACTTTTATTAAATCAGATACTTCACGTTGTACTTTGTTAGATACGACAATTTCACATCCACTGGGGGAATGGTATCATGTTGCATTAGTTTATCATAATGGATTAATGAAACACTATGTTAATGGTAAAGAAGAATTGAGAGGCAAAGTAAATTATTTCCCGATTGGAGAAGAGGGAAAAATTTCTCTGGGAGTAAGACAAAATATGAAGTCGTGGTTTAAGGGAATAATTAAAATGGTAAAGTTTACAAATCAAGCACTCACACCAGAAAAATTCGATTATCCCAACAAGCAGAATTAAGTAAAAAAATTTTATTATCATAAATCAATAAAATCATTTCATAAGCAGTCTAATACCAAAACCCAATCATTCCCATTTTCCTTTTTGCCTGGTGAATTGCAAGTTTAGATTTCTTGTGAAAATTTTCTAACTTGATTTCTTCTTTGTTTGTTGAATAGTAAAGTAAATTGTAGAAAAGTAATAGAAATACTTTAATAGAATCATATTATCATTATCAAATAATTTTGGAATTATTAGGAGAAGTATTCAATGAAGTTTATCATTATTTTATTTAAGGTATGTTCAAAAAAGAACTTGAAAAAAATTTTATTAACTACATCTTGATCCAGCCTCATAGTTTCTTTTAGATTTAGCTAAAATTGGGAATCAATGAAAAAGTTCATCAATTCAATAGAAATTCAAATAATTGTTAAAACGTTTAACTTCTTTTTATCCTATTTTTGTATCAAAGTTAAAGTTTATCAATAAAATCTGCCGTAATATTGAAAAATTAATTGGGATTTTATTGAAAAATAACGAATAATTATATTTTTATTGATTTAACTGCTACTTTGAGAAAAAAATTCTTAAAAGTACTTGACAATAAAAATCTGATAAACTAATTTTAAGTAAAACGTTTAACTATATATGCGCGTAACTATAAAAGATGTAGCAAAGAAGGCTGGTGTTTCAATTGCTACGGTATCATTAGTACTTCATAACAATAAAAGAATCTCAAATGTTACTCGTAATAAAGTACTGAAGGCAATAAAAGAGTTAAACTATCATCCATCGCGATCTGCCAAAGGTTTAGTAACAAAAACTACAGGAAATATTGGTTTTGTTTTAACCGAAGACCATTTCTTAAGAACAGAACCCTTCTATACAAGAATATTTTTAGGTACTGAATTTGTCACAAGAGGGAACGACTATTATGTTCTGTTAGCAACTATTAAAAGAGACTTCGATGAAAATGACCAAATGCCTCGATTTATTCTTGAGAAAAATGTTGATGGCGTAATTATAGCAGGAAAAGTTCCTCTTACTTTTTTATCGCAATTATATAAATATAAAATTCCAATTGTCTTTGTAGATTTTTATCCCCCTAATGGTGAATATAATGTTGTATTGATTGATAATATTAAAGGTGGATATTTAGCTACAAAACACCTTATAGAACTTGGCCATAGAGAGATTGCTTTTATAGGTGGCGATATTACACATCCAAGTATTACTGATAGATTAATTGGTTATAAACAAGCTCTTGAATCATCAGGCATTCCTGTTAATCAAAAAAATATAATTGCTGATGAAGATTATCCCGCACGCTCCAATGGTTATAATGCAGCTAAACGTTTATTGACTTCTAATAAAAATATTACTGCAATATTTGCCTGTAATGATGCTATGGCAATGGGCATTATGCAGTATTGTTCTGAAAATAATATCAGAATCCCTGATGATATTTCAATCGTTGGTTTTGATGATGTCGAAGCAGATGTATCTTTGTCTCCACAGTTAACTACAATCAGAGTCCCAAAAATCGAACTGGGTATAGAAGCAATGAATTTAATGGTCAATATTTTGAATGAGAAAGAAAAACTGCAAACAAAAAAAATTTTAGTCCCAGTTGAGTTAATAATTAGAAATTCTACAAAACAAATTAATTTATGAAAGCATTAATTTTTATAGAACCATTCAAGGTAGATATTGTAAATAAAGACTTACGAAAACCTAATTCAGATGAATTGATAATTAAAATTCATTCCTGCGGAGTATGCGGAACTGATTTTCATATATTTAAAGGAGACTCTTTTGCGAAGTCAAATACAATATTAGGACATGAGTTTAGTGGTATTATTGCCGACAATA
>JARYLX010000014.1 GCA_029907415.1 Melioribacter sp. | reverse complement strand
AGAACAAGTATAAATACTTTTATAAAAATCTTTTCTTTTACTTTTTTCCTCATACACATAATAATTAAATAGCTACATTCCAATTTATGCTTTACTTAAACGCTAAAATGATTATCGAAAAAAATTATCTTCCCATCCAGCCGCCATCAACGACAAGCACTGCACCATTAACATAATTTGAAGCATCTGAACAAAGGAATACCATAGCACCCATTAAATCTTCTGGTGTTCCCCATCTTCCTGCTGGTATTCTATCAAGTATAGCTTTATTTCTTACAGGGTCTTCTCTTAATGGACGAGTATTTTCTGTTGCTATGTAACCTGGTGCAATTGCATTAACTGTCACACCTTTTGAAGCCCACTCATTTGCAAAAGCCATAGTTAATTGTTTAACACCACCTTTAGATGCAGCATAACCAGGAACTAAAATTCCACCTTGAAATGACAACAACGAAGCAACAAAAACAATTTTGCCATAACCACGAGCAACCATATCTTTTCCAAATTCTCTTGTCAAAATAAATTGTGCTGTAAGATTAATTTCAATCACTCTATCCCACCAATCATCTGGATGTTCAGCTATTGGCTTGCGCATAATTGTTCCTGCATTGTTCACCAAAATATCAATTCGTGGAAAATCTTTTTTAACTTGATTAATAAATTCATAAGTCGATTCTCTTTTTGAAAAGTCTGCAACATAATATTTAAATTTTCTGCCAGCAGCTGTAACTAATTTTTCTGTTTCTGCAAAATCATCAACATATGATACACCTATAATATCTGCACCAGCTTCTGCTAAAGCTTGGGCATATTTTTGCCCTATGCCTTGATTGGAACCAGTTACAATTGCAACTTTTCCATCCAATCTAAATAAATCTAATATCATAATTTATTCTCCTTTTTAATTGACAATATTGATTTCTATCTTAAATCTGTCATTGCAATCCAATCCATATCATCAAATACTTGATTTTCACCGCCCATTGCCCAGATGAAAGAATAACTTTGAGTTCCACAACCTGAATGTAATGACCAGCTTGTTGAAAGCACTGCCTGTCTATCTCGGATTATCAAATGTCTTGTTTCTGTTGGTTCTCCAATTAAATGAACAACAAATGCATCAGGTTTTAAATTAAAATACATATAAACTTCCGATCTTCTTTGATGTGTGTGAGCGGGCATAGTATTCCAGACACTTCCATCTTCAAGTTCTGTTAATCCCATCGCAATTTGACATGTGGGTAAAATCTCTGGCAAAATATATTGATGAATTGTTCTTTTATTTGATGTCTCTACAGAACCAAGATGACGATGAATTGCATCGTCATATTTTATATGTTTTGATGGATATTCCTTATGAGCTGGATAACTTACAAAATAAAATTGAGCTGGATTTGATTCATTATCGCTTTCAAAAATTACCTCTTTAGTTCCTCTTCCAATATACAAAGCATCTTTGTTGTTCATTTCATATTCTTTACCATCAAGAATAATTTTACCTTTGCTGCCAATATTAATCACACCAATTTCCCTTCTTTCACAAAAATATTCAGCAGCCATTTCTTTTTTCGAGGCTGTTAATTTTAACGATTGACCAGATGGTACTGCAGAACCTGTAATTGAACGGTCAATATCTGAGTAAACCATTGGAATTTGATTTACTTGAAATAAATTTTCTATTAAAAAAGATTTACGAAGTTCATCAGTTGTCATCTTTTTAAATCCATTAGGATCAGGTGAGTATCTTACTTCCATAATTTTCCTCTCAATTATTATTAAAATGTTGGAACACAGATGACACTGATAATACAAGATTTACACAGATTTATCCTGTGGTCATTTGTCTAATCTGTGTCATCTGTGTTCTATTTTTATAACCAGTTTTTAATTTTTCAGCTACTTGCTTCCCAGTCAAACCAAATTTTTATGCTCTCCCCATCCTGTCATACTTGCTGCTTCAATAATTACCACAGGAACATTATTCGGGAACAATGATTTTTTATATTCATCACTTTGCTTTTCAAACAATTCTTTTGATGGAATTGACACAACTCTTATTGATAAATCATTCGAAAGAATTTTTTTAGCTTCAACAGCAACTGGGACTTCAGAACCACTTGCCGCAATAACTAAATCAAGTTTACCTTCTTTTTCTCTGGAAACTATATATGCACCTTTTTGAATATCCTTTGGATTAAAATCAGAATCTCTTTCAAAAGCATCAATTTTTTGTCTTGTTAAAATTAAAGCAACTGGACCTTCTTTGTGTCTTAATGCAATTGACCAAGCCATAGCAGTTTCAATTCCATCAGCAGGACGAATAACTGTAACATTAGGAATTGCACGCAATACTGCTAAGTGCTCAACTGGTTGATGAGTAGGTCCATCTTCACCAACAAAAATTGAATCGTGTGTAAAAACATAAATTACTGGAATTTCCATAATTGCAGCAAGACGAATAGTTGGTCGCATATAATCAGAAAATACAAAGAATGTTGCACCAAAAGGTCTAAATCCACCATAAAGAGCAATACCATTAATTATAGCACCCATAGCATGTTCACGAATTCCGAAATGGAAATTTCTTCCGTTAAATTTGTTTGGTGCAATTGACTCAAAATCTTTCATGTAAGTATTTGTTGATGGAGCTAAATCTGCAGAACCACCTATAAAATTAGGAACTAATTGAGCAATCTTTTGAATTACTTTACTTGAAAGTGAACGAGTAGCATTTGGTTCTTTTGGAGCAGCTGCTAATAATTCTTCTTCAAGATTTTCTGGCAGCCAGTTATTTAAATATTTATTCAGCAATTCTGCTTTTTCAGGATTTGATTTTTTCCAGTTATCAAAATCATTTTGCCATTGGTCATAAATTTTTTTCAGTTCATTTTTTCTATCTTCAAAAAGTTTTTTTACTTCATCAGGTACATAAAATTCTTTATCAATTGGCCAACCAAGATTTTTCTTTGTAGCTAATAATTCATCTTCACCTAGCGGAGCTCCATGAACTTCTGCAGTATCAACTTTATTTGGACTGCCGTAACCAATGTGAGAACGAGTGATAATTAAAGTTGGTTTTTCTTTTTCATTCTGAGCTTCGATAATTGCTTTTCGAATTCCATCGTGGTCATAAGCATCAGTTTTTAAAACCTGCCAGCCATATGCTTCAAATCTTTTTTGAATATCTTCGGAAAAAGTTATTTCAGTGTTACCTTCTATAGTTATATGATTATCATCATAGAAATAAATAATATTTCCTAATTTTAGATGACCGGCTATTGAAGCAGCTTCGTGAGAAATTCCTTCCATTAAATCGCCATCGCTAACTATAGCATAAATATAATGATTGCCAAACAATTGATTTTTTTCATCATTAAATCTTGCAGCAATCATTTTAGCTGCTATAGCCATACCGACACCATTTCCAAAGCCTTGACCAAGAGGACCAGTTGTAGTTTCAATACCAGGCAATAAACCATATTCAGGGTGTCCAGCAGTTCTGCTTCCCCATTGTCTAAAGGATTTTAAGTCGTCAATTGTAACATCATAACCGCTCAAATGAAGTAAAGTATAAATTAACATTGAACCATGACCAGCAGAAAGGATAAAACGGTCGCGATTATACCACTTTGGGTCATCTGGATTGTGTGTAAGAAATTCAGTCCACAAAATCATAGCAACATCAGCCATGCCCATTGGCATACCAGGATGACCAGAATTTGCCTTTTGAACACCTTCTGCAGCTAAGATTCTTATAGTATTTGCTGCTAATTTTTTTAACTCGGTATTAGTCATTATTATAGTCTCCTAATTTTAATAGATAAATCACACAAATCTAATAATTTTATCATTTAGTCAGAACCTAAAACATAAATTCAATAATAATTTTTATAAAAAAGTGTCAAAATTACACATTATATGTTGTTGAAGAAGTAGTTCCACCTCTTCCTGTCCAATTTGTATGGAAGAATTCACCTCTTGGTCTATCAACTCTTTCATAAGTATGAGCACCAAAATAATCACGTTGAGCTTGCAATAAATTAGCAGGCAGTCTTCCATTTCTATAACCATCAAAGAAATTTAATGCAGTCGATAAAGCTGGAATCCAGATTCCATTTGATATAGCTGTTGTTACAACTCTTCTCCAGGATTCTTGAGAAGATTCAACTTTTTCTTTAAAGAATGGGTCAAGAATTAGATTAGATAGATTTGGATTTTTATCAAATGCTTCTTTAATTTTTCCCAAAAATATAGAACGAATAATACAACCACCGCGCCACATCAAAGCTATTCCACCATAATTTAAATTCCAGCCGTATTCTTTTGCAGCTTCGCGCATAAGCATAAACCCTTGAGCATAAGATATGATTTTGGAAGCATAAAGTGCTTTTCGCAAATCATCAATAAATTGTTTTTTATCTCCATCAAATTTGGGTCTAGGACCAGAAATTACTTTTGAAGCCTCAACTCTTTCTTCTTTTAATGCTGAAAGAGCACGAGCATAAACAGCTTCGCCAATTAATGTTAAAGGAATTCCGGTATCAAGAGAAGCGATTACTGTCCATTTGCCTGTACCTTTTTGTCCTGCGGCATCAAGAATTTTTTCTACAAGTGGTTGACCATCTTCATCTTTATAAGCAAGAATATCGCGGGTAATTTCTATCAAATAACTTTGGAGTTCACCTTCATTCCATTCTTTAAATATGTTATGCATTTCTTCATAACTTAACCCGAGCAAATCTTTCATAATTTGATAAGTTTCACAAATTAACTGCATATCACCATATTCAATTCCATTATGAACCATTTTAACAAAATGACCTGCACCATTTTCACCAACCCAATCACAGCAAGGACTGCCATCTTCAACTTTTGCTGCAATAGCTTGAAAAATTGTCTTTACATGTTCCCATGCTTTTGGTGAACCACCTGGCATAATTGAAGGACCTCTTAATGCACCTTCTTCGCCACCAGATACTCCAGTACCAATAAAAAGAAATCCTTTTTCTTCCAAATATTTTGTTCTTCTAATTGTATCAGGAAAATGTGAATTACCACCGTCAATGATTATATCACCTGGTTCTAAATGTGGAATTAATAATTCAATAAAATCATCAACTGGTTTACCAGCTTTGACCATTAACATTATCTTACGAGGCTTTTTCAAATTAGCAACTAATTCTTCAATTGAATGAGTACCAATTATATTTTTTCCTTTTCCTCTGCCATTAATAAAATTATCAACTTTTTCAATTGTACGATTATAAACTGCTACAGTAAAACCGTGACTTTCCATATTCAAAACTAAATTTTCTCCCATCACTGCAAGACCAATCAATCCAATATCTGCTTTACTCATTATTATCCTCCTTTATTTTTTAATTAAATTTTCCTTTATAAGCCCATAAACCTAAGGCTGGATTAGATATAAAAAATATTTCTTCACCATCAACTTCATTAAAGCCATCTTTTAATTTTTCTGGATTATACTTTTTAATCATAGTATTCAAATCAGCATAATTGAAATTAACGCTTTCAATTTCTTCTTTTGATAAATGACCTGGACAATAAGTTATTGTAAATCTATTTTCAGAAGAACCATGAATTAAATGAGCAGCTGCACTTAAATTATTTTTTAAGTCATCATTTTCTTCAACATACTTTAATATTTCAGGAGTTGTTTTATAGCCATATTTTCTAATCAATCGATCAATTTCTTTATCTTCTCCAAATTCCTTTAAGCCAGGAGCTAATACGATTAATTCACCATTATCTGCAATTGCCATTCTTGTTCTATAAATGCTTTTATTGCCAAGCCAAGTACTTTTAAATTCATGAGGGTCGAGATACACAACAATTTTTTTCAGTGGTTCATCGAGCATTTCAAAATTTACCTTCAATGAAAGTTCAGATGCAAGTTTGAAGCATTCAAAATCATCACCTATGTATAATCCCCGCATTACTAAATTGTCATTTTCATCTTTTCCGATTACAGTAAGTATATAGATAATTGGAAGATTATTAGCAAAATTTTCAGATGCATAATTCAAAACTTGACGGACAGGATTTTCAGCTCTTCCCATTATTCTTTCCATTCCATAAACAGCTCCAAGGAAATGGCTTTTGTTAATTCCTTCCTTGCCACCTGTACCAACAAAAATATTTTTATTATAATTAGCCATTCCAATTACTTCATGTGGCACAACTTGACCAATTGATAAAATTAAATCAAAGTTACCTTCCACAAGTAATTTATTAACTTGAGCCGGCCAGGAATAATTCAATTTGCCTTCTGAAACTTGATAAACAAATTCATAAGGAACTTCACCTAAAGTTACTAAATCTTCTCTCCATCTATGCACTCTAAATAAATTTTTAGGAACATTGCCAAACATGGTTTCAATTTCATAATCAGTCATTGGGGCATGAGTTCCTAAAGCTGGAAGAATATCAGTTAAATTATTTCGATAATATTCGTAAACATAACGAGTTATATCTCCAGCCTTAGAGTGATATCGAGTGAAATCTGGAGGAATAGCAAGTACTTTTTTCTTTTTGCCTAATTTATCTAAAGCTGAAAAAAGTCCATGTATAACATCATTTTCAGAAAGTATTGTATCAATTGAACCACATGCAAAATAAATCATAGCTGCCTCATAAAATAGAGTTGCTCCCAATAATTTTATGTAAACAACTCTTTTCTAAAATTATCTTTGAATACGAGCAGAACCACCTTTAGCAAAGGCTTTAACTTCTTCCAAGGTAGCCATTGTTGTATCACCTGGATAAGTAGTCAATAATGCACCGTGAGCCCAACCAAGTTTTACAGCTTCTTCTGGTTCCGCTCCAGTTAAAATGCCATAGAAAAATCCAGCAGCAAAACCATCGCCACCACCTACACGGTCATAAACATCAAGTTCTGCAGTTGGTGCTAAATAAGTTTTTCCATTAATCCAGGCTACTGCACTCCAGCTGTGTCTATTTGTTGAATGAACTTCTCTTAAAGTTGTTGCAACTACTTTTACATTTGGATATTTTTTAACAACATCATCAATCATTGCAATAAAAACTGATGGGTCTAATTTTGACTTAGCAGTCACTTCAGGACCAGGAATTCCTAAGCCTTTTTGCAAATCTTCTTCGTTCCCAACCAATACATCAACATGTTCAACAATTTTATGAATTACTTCCGCTGCTTTAGATTCTCCACCCCAAATGTTCCATAATTTAGCTCTATAATTCAAATCGAAACTTGTAACTGCACCGGATGCTTTAGCAGCTTTCATTCCTTCAATTATGAGTTGACCTGTAGTTTCTGATAAAGAAGCAAATATTCCCCCACTGTGAAACCATTTTACACCCTGAGTGAAAATGGAATTCCAGTCAATATCCCCGGGTTTTAACAATGCAGCAGCTTCATTACTTCTATTATAAAAAACAACTGGAGCTCTTGAACCAAATCCACGGTCACTATAAACAGTTGCCATATTAGGACCATTAACACCGTTATGTTGAAATTCTTTTGCAAATAATTTTACACCCATTGCACGAACACGTTCTGCAATTAAATCACCAATTGGATATTTAACAATCGCTGTTACAATTCCAGTATTCATTTTAAAACAATCAGACAAATTAGCTGCAACATTATATTCACCACCGCTTACATGAATTTTGCATTCAGTAGCTTTTCTAAATGGAATTATTCCAGGGTCAAGACGATGAACTAGGGCACCTAATGAAACAAGGTCAAATGCTGCTTCCTTTTTAATATTAAATCCATAACTCATTTTATTTAATCCTCATTTTTTTATTGCATTACATTTGAATTGTATTCAAAAGCATTATAAAAGTTTTTGAAAATCTATTAATTTATTGTCAACTGCCTGATTCAGGCAGGTATGTGTTTTAATTTTTATTTTAATTTTAGGGTAAATAGTTTATCAAAAAAACTTAATTCTTAAACGCCACAAAACGCATTGAATCCTCCGTCAACAGGGATAACAACACCTGTAACAAATTTTGAGATATCAGAAATCAAATAAAGAAGAGTTCCAACAATTTCATCAGGTTCACCAAAGCGTCCCATTGGAGTATGAGCAATAATTTTTTTACCTCTTTCTGTTAATTGATTTGTTTCTTTATCAAGAAGTAGGAATCGATTTTGTTCGGTTAAGAAAAATCCTGGAGCTATAGCATTAACTCTAATATTTAATTTTGCTAAATGAACTGCTAACCATTCTGTTAAATTATTAACTGCAGATTTTGCTGCCGAATATGCCACTACTCTCGTAATCGGTCTATAAGAACTCATAGATGAAATATTAATAATAGAGCCACCACGACCAACCATATCGTTGGCAAAAATCATTGTTGGTAAAACTGTACCTAAGAAATTCAAATCAAAAACCTGACGGAAGCCATCAAGTTCCAATCCAAAAAATCCTTTTGACAAATCATTTATATCATCATTAGTAAGAAATTCAGCTTGTGTAGTAGCAGCAGGATTATTACCACCAGCGCAATTAACCAACACATCTATCACACCAAGTTTCTCATTAATTTCCTTTTTTGCATTTATCAATGCTTCCTTATCAAGTACATTAGAAATCACAGCAATTGCAGAATTGGGATACTTATTATTTATTTCTTGAACAACTGCTTCGGCTTTTTCTTTTTTTGTCCCAATAACAGCAACTTTAGCTTCAGCTTCAGCTAAACCAAAAGCCAAAGCCCGTCCAATTATTCCACTGCCGCCTGTTATTACACAAACTTTCCCTTTAATATCATCCATTGAATATTTCATTTGTGTTCCTCTTATTTGTTGATTACTTCATTAATGGATTTCATAACAAGTTTTGCATTTTCTGTTAATATTTCATATTTCTCATTTTGAATTGCTTCTTTATCAAGCAAAGCAGAGCCAATACCAACTGCACAAGCACCAGCTTTTAACCATTCACCAGCATTTGTTAATGTAACACCTCCAGTAGGCATCAATTTGAGATGAGGCATTGGAGCTAAAATTCCCTTGAAGAACGCCATTCCTAAAACATCAGCTGGAAAAACTTTTATAATGTCTGCACCTTCTTCGTAAGCTGTCTGAATTTCTGTTGGTGTAAAACAACCTGGCATTGCAGGTACATCATATTTGTGTGCTGTTTCAATTATTTCTTTTTTGAATATAGGACTTACAACATACTTTGCACCAGCTTTTATTGCATCTTCAGCAACTTGTTTATTGAGAACAGAACCTACTCCAACAATAATATTTTTATCCAGTGCATTACTCATCTTTTCAATTAACTGAATTGCATTTGGAACAGTCATTGTAATTTCTGCAATTGTAATTCCGCCATCTGCTAATGCTTCGATTACTTTTTTTAATTTTTCAGATTCTTTAATTCTAAGAACTGCAACTGCTTTTCTTTTTAATATTTCTTCAATTATTAATTGTCTGTTCATTACTTAAAAGGCTCCAAATGTTTTTTGAAATGATTAACAATAAATTCATAGTGAGTATCTTCGTTTTCAATTAAGCATTTAAGAATTTTATCTTTGAATAAAAATTTTCCTTCTGAATCTTTTTCGGTTAATACTTTTCCAAATGTAACATGAAGCACTTGTCGAACATCATTAGAATTAAACAGATTTAATATTTCTTCATCAGAATATTCTTTCCCTGCTTTTATTTTATTAATATCAGCTGAAACATGATAACTTCTTTTTTCGGTTTCATAAAGACCTTTGCTGAAATCTAAGATTTCTCTAAACAAATTAGGCTCTTTTGCTGCAACAACTCTCAATGCTTCGAGATAACTTGTACCTGCAGTTTTAACATGTGTATATGCATCTTTCAATGAACCAATAACACGATATGCAGAAAACTTATCACTTCCTGAATGTAAACTAATTTTATATTTACCAAAATATTTTGTTATTGCAAGATGTTTTTCATATTCTTTTTTAAATAAATCTAAATCACCTTTATAATCAATACCCTTTTCAAAATCACCAACAAATCTTGGAGCCAGGCTGATATATTTTACACCAAGTCGATTTAGTTCATTTGCAAAAAAGAAATGTTCGAATGGAGATGTAACAGATTCAGTTTCATCAACAGAAACTTCAACTTCGAATTTACCACTTTCACATTTAGAAGCAAGATAATCATACATTTTTTTAATATGAATAATTGCTTTGCCATATTTTGCATAAGCTCTAAGAAAATTTTCTTTTGTAACTTCGAGAGTTAATTTATCAGAAATATCAAATTTCATATTAACATATCGTTTCTCTGCTTCTTCATAAGAATCTTTCAATTCATCCCAATTAATTGATTTTACTTTTTCAATTAATTCATTTTCGTTGTAATGGTCTGCATTATTATCAACATGTTCGCTTGGATCAAAAGTAAACATTGTAAAATTTGCACTCAGCATTAAATCAATATCATCAAAAGTTTTAAGATGGTCAGCGTCTGAACCAAATCCATCTTTGTAACCTTCTTGAAATACTGCCCAAACAGCAGCATCCATTACTTCTTGAGGAGTTCTTTGAGTACGGGTTAATTCTCTAATTGATTGTTGAGCTAAGATTGGTTTAAAATGGGAATCTTTTACTGCACGAATGTGTCCTGGATTTGCAAGTCCTAACCTATCGCCACAACCAAATGAATTACATAGTCCAAGTGGTTTAGCTACAGTAAAGTCAAATAAATTTTGTAATTCAATTCTATTTTTAGTAATAAGATTACATTTTTTCAAAAATATTTGTTTTCCTGCATCAATAACTTCACCTTCAAATTTTTTTGCAATACTATCATCTGAATAAACAATAAAAAGAAATTTTTCAAAATTTTCTTTACCCATAAAGAAAAAAGTATCGTCAAGTTTATTTACTGAAAATGGGTAAGCTTTTATTTTAATTGAATCTCCAATTTGAAGTTCTACTAATTGATTGTTTACTATATTCTTATTTTTTACTTCTTCCATTAAATTTGATAGTTCCATGATATACCTTTATAATTTGTTATTAATTCCAAAAGTCGAAATAATTTTTTGCATTATTGTACGAAATATCTTCAACCATTTTTCCAATTAATTTGATATCATTTGGTATCAAGCCTTTTTCAATTTCTTCACCTAAGATGTTGCAAAGAATTCTTCTAAAATATTCGTGACGAACATACGATAAGAAACTTCGTGAGTCTGTTAACATACCAATAAATCTGCTAAGCAAACTAAGATTAGAAAGCGCATCAATTTGTTTTTCAATTCCACTTTTTTGATCTAAGAACCACCATGCGCTGCCATATTGCAGTTTGCCAGGAATAGTTCCATCCTGGAAATTACCAATCATTGTAGCGATTAATTCATTATCAGCGGGATTAAGATTATAAATTATTGTTTTTGTTAATTTGTTTTCACTATCAAGCCTATCTAAAAATTTTGCAAGTGGGCGGGCAATTTCAAAATCGCCGATTGAATCCCAGCCAGTATCTGGTCCCAGAGTTCTATACATTCTTGAATTATTATTTCTCAAAGCGCCAAGATGTAGCTGTTGCACCCAACCTTTTTCATGGTCCATGATTCCAAATTCATACATCATTGCAGATTTGAATTTGAGTATTTCACTTTGTGATAATTCCTTCTTGGATAAAATTTTTTCAAAAATATTTCCAATTTCACTTAGGGTATAATCTTCTGCATAAGCTGTTTCAATTCCATGGTCAGAAAGACGACAGCCATTTTCATGGAAATAATCATGACGTTTTCTTATTGCTTCAATAAAGCTTTGAAAATCTTTAATTGATGTGTTTGATGCTTGCTCAAGTTTTTTAAGATAATTTAAGTACTCACTTAGGTTTTCTACAGCCATTGCTTTATCTGGACGGAAGGCGGGTATTACTTTGGTTCCAAAAGGATTTTCTTTTAATTTCTTGTGATATTCAAGAGAATCAATCGGGTCATCAGTTGTACAAATTACTTCAACATTCCATTGTTTGATTATACCTTGAGTAGAAAAATCATCTTTCTGAAGTAATTCATTGCATTTATTCCAGATTTCTTCAGCAGTATCTAAGTTTAGTAATTTATCAGAAATACCGAATGGCTTTTTCAATTCCATGTGAGTCCAGTGATACAGAGGATTTTTAATAGTATGCGGAACTGTTTCAGCCCATTTGAAAAATTTTTCTTTATCAGATGCATTTCCTGTAATAAATTTTTCGTCTACTCCATTTGTGCGCATTGCACGCCACTTGTAATGGTCGCCATAAAGCCAAATTTGTGTAATGTTTTCGAACTTTTTATTCTCTGCAATTTCATTTACCGGTAGATGACAGTGATAATCAACAATGGGCATTTTTGCAGCATATTCGTGATATAGAATTTGAGCAGTTTTATTTGTTAATAAAAAATTTTCTGTTATAAATATATCTTTCATAATAAAAACCCATTTTATTTTATAATTCCACTTTTTTCATTTGAGGAGCTAATAAATTAAAGATTATCCATGCACCTAAATAAGCTGTACCACAAATAATAAACATTATGTAATAACCTGTTTCAATTGTTCCTAATTCTTTAAAATGGTCTAATAAAACTCCAGCCAATCTTGATAACAATATTCCGCCAACAGCTCCAGCCATTCCGCCAATTCCAGTTACAGATGCTACAGCTTTTTTAGGAAACATATCTGATGTAGTAGTAAAAATATTAGCTGACCATGCTTGATGAGAAGCAGCTGCAAGTCCAATAATTAAAACAGCAAACCAATAACTATACGAGCCCAAAGCTTGAGCAAAAACTACAGGAACTACTAACAAAGCAAATATTAGCATTGCAGTTCTTCTGGCTTTATAAACAGGCCAACCTTTACCAATAAAATAACCAGAAAGCCAGCCACCAAAAATACTTCCTACAGTTGTTAATGTATAAACTACAGCTATTGGCAATGCAAATTCAGTTTTAGTCATTCCATACTGTTTATTGAGAAATGATGGCAACCAGAATAAATAAAACCACCAGATTGGATCAGTCATAAATTTTCCTATTACGAAAGCCCATGTTTGACGATATGTAAGTAATTTGAACCAGCTAACCTTTTCCTTATTTTGATTTTCAATAGCTTCATCCTTATCGCTATGAATATATTCAAATTCTTCTTTGCTTAACTTTTTATGTTTAGAAGGAATTTCATACATAGTAAACCAGAAAATTAGCCATATAAATCCAACTGCTCCAGTAATAATAAAAGCTTCTTGCCAGCCCCAAGCTGCAGCAATAAAAGGAACTGATAATGGAGCTATTATTGCTCCAACATTAGTACCTGAGTTAAATATTCCTGTTGCTAATGCTCTTTCCTTTTTAGGGAACCATTCAGCCACAGTTTTAATAGCTGCAGGAAAATTTCCAGCTTCACTTATTCCTAAAAATCCTCGTGCAACCATAAAACCTACGGTACTTTTAGCAAATGCATGTCCAACTGCAGCCAGGCTCCAAATAGTAAGTGAGAGTGCATAACCTAATTTTGTTCCAACTTTGTCGATAAACCAACCAACGACCAACATTCCCAACGCATAACAAAGTTGAAATACTATAACAATATTTGCATAATCAGTTTCTGTCCAGTTAAATTGTGGTTCAAGGTAATCATCCTTGAGAAGACTTATAACTTGACGATCGAGATAATTCACAGTTGTAGCAAAAAATACAAGAGCTAAAATAATCCAGCGATATTTTCCAATTTTGGATTTTACCTTGGGATTCGATGTGATTTCTGAAGCTGTCATTTTAACCTCTTAATTATTTTTTATAATGAAATACAGCTTTTTTATATCGTAAACTTTATCGATTACTAAATTATATAAAAATTATACTTATTCCAAAAGAAAATTATAATTAATAAAAATTTTATTTCTTTTCATTAACATATGACTAAGTCAAAAGAAGAATCTTTTCATTAAGCTAATCTTTATTTCTAATTGTGCGAATTTTTTAAGAGGTAATAAGTAAATGGTAATTTATCAGCAGATTAATTACTAAATCTTTGCGGAGAGAGTGGGATTCGAACCCACGGTACCCTTGAGGGGTACACACGCTCTCCAGGCGTGCCAGTTCAACCACTCCTGCATCTCTCCAAATTTTTAGAACTATAAAATTCAGGCGTGCCTGTTTCCGCCAAAAAGATGGGCGGACAAGCAACCACTCCTGCATCACTTTAATTTACAGAACTAAAACGTAAAAGTTATACTTAATAATTATCTTCATAAAAAGATTGCAAACAAAAATCTAATTCTATTATATATCCCAATTAATGCTTACATTACTTCAAAAGAATTTAATTGTAAGCATAAAACTAAGAAATACTAAATAATTTTTTCAAATATTTATTGCAAATATAGAAAATGAATAATTACTAAAAAATTTTTTATAAATAAAATTTCCTGCCAAGAATTTATTTAATATGTTTTTTAATTTTGTATTAATAATTTGACGATATAAGTCATTTATTTAGAATGTTTATTTTTCCTAAGCAAGTTAATTTTTAATAATGTTAATTTGTGAATGAAAACTTTCCCAGTTCTTTTATAATAAGAATAGTTAGCAGGTTGGTTTTACGAAGACATCCCTTTGGAAAAATGTAGTGGTTTTGAAAATTTATAATTTAATTAAGAATATGGAGAGGTGGCAGAGTGGCTGAATGCGGCGGTCTCGAAAACCGTTTGGTGCAGTTTTGCGCCACGGGGGTTCGAATCCCCCCCTCTCCGCTTCCTTTTCGAAATAATTTTTTATTGATTAATTTAAACAATTGAGGGAGAGTTTATGAAATTTATATATACAACATTATTTATCTTATATGTAATAACAATTAACACTCCATCACAAGTATTACAAGAAGATTGGATTGAACTAAAAACTAAAGGGAATGAAAAAGTTTTTATAAACTCATCAAACATTATAATATCAAATGATGATATATATGTTTGGGTTTTAGAAAATCATTTAAAGCCAATTTCAATGGAGATGATTGATAAAGAAATTTATAAAACTAAAACTTATTACCTTCTTAATAAGGAATTAAAAAGATACAGCATTCTTCAAATAATTTATTACGACAAAAATAATAATGTAATAAAAAGTTATTCTTACAATTATAATGATAACGACATCAATTATAAGTATAGCACTCCAATTCTTGAGGGCTCAACCGTTGAAAGTATTTTATTGAAATGCCTTGAACTCCCCTCTAATAAATAATTACAAATTATTTTTTATAAAACTAATTCCACCTATTAAATCCATCTGTTCCATAATTTTATTTCTTCTATACAATAAATAATTACTTGGCTTCACTGGATTTCGTTTACGAGGATTGGGTAAAATTGATGCAATCGTAGCGGCCTCCAATTTTGTAAGCTTTGCTGGATTTTTTTTATAATATATTTTCGATGCACTCTGTATCCCATAAATTCCTTTTCCCATCTCTGCAATATTAATATATACTTCTAAAATTCTTTTCTTAGACCAAATTAGTTCAATTAATAATGTGTAATAAGCTTCCATAGCTTTTCTGAAGAAAATTTTTGATGGGAATAAAAATAAATTTTTCGCTGCCTGCATTGTAATCGTACTCGCCCCTCTTATTCTTTTCTTATGTTCATTTTCTTTCATTGCTTTTTCTATTTGAATAAAATCAAATCCAAAGTGTTCAAAAAATCTCTGATCCTCCGATGCAATAACAGCTAATGGAACATATAACGAAACTTTATCAATCGGTACTGGATTATATTTAATATCTTCACTGTTAAACAGCGAACTTAAAGAATTATCAACATAAGAATACATAAAGGCTGACGATGCCGGATTTATAAATCTAAATACAGTTAATATAAAAATAATCCATAATGTAAAAATCAAAAAAGTTTTTACAAGTAAGGCAAAGATTTTAACCATAATTTTATTTTTTAATGAACTAAAAAAAATTTTTTATGTTTGAAAGAGTAATAATTTATAAAATTAACTACAACTAAAAAAAGAGGTGTATTATGATTTCAAACAAAATGGAAAAGGCATTAAATGAACAATTAAATGCAGAATTATTTTCTTCATATTTATATTTATCTATAGCCGCTCATTTTGAAGCAAATAACTGGAGAGGTTTTGCTAATTGGATGAAAAAACAATCAGAAGAAGAATATGAACATGCAATGAAATTTTTTGAATTCATTAATGAAGTTGGAAAGAAAGTAACATTAGACAAAATCGAAAAACCTAAGTTAGAATGGAATTCTCCTCTTGAAGCTTTCGAAGAAGCATTAAAACATGAAGAATACATAACCAAAAGAATAAACGACCTCGTAAATTTAGCAATTGAAGAAAAAGACCATGCAACGAACAACTTTTTACAATGGTTCGTCAAAGAACAAGTAGAAGAAGTTTCAACTGTTCAAAAAATCGTAGAAACTCTGAAATTAATTGGTGACAGTACTGGAAATCTATTTATGCTTGACTACGAACTTGGCAAACGTGAATAATATTCTTCCATATTTTTTATTTTTAGATAAATTTGTTATGTTTGCATACAAAAAAAATTAAAATGGATAAATAATGGCTCGTAGATGTCAAATAACGGGTGTTGGTCCAGTAAGCGGTCACAATATCTCACATGCTCATAACAAAACTAAAAGAAGATTTTTACCAAATCTCCAGAAGAAAAGAATCTGGATTAAAGAACTTAATAGATTTGTGACAGTTAAATTAACGACCAGCGCTTTGAGAACACTCGCAAAAAACGGCACTGGAGAATTAGCAAAACTTATAACTGCTAAAAAAATTAAAGTGAGATAAAAGAAACCCCGTATAATCGGGGTTTCTTTTTGATTTCATTAAAGATTCCTATCTGTTTCTTTTTACGCTGTTGGAATTTCTTTCCTTTCTATCGTAATTCATTTTTCTTTCTGCATTTTCATTTTCTCTGGTTTTTGTCTCTTTAATATTTCTTTCCCTCTGCTTTTCAAATTCATCATGTCTTTCAAAAATTCGATTTTGATCTAAAGACTTATTTCTTTCGTTATTGTAATTTTTATCTGATTCTGGATTTCTTTTTTCTATATTAAAAATTTTATCTTCTCTATTGTCCCTTGGTCCAAAATTATTTTCATAATCATTTTTTCGGATGATTTCTCGTTCTGGCAAAATTAATTTTTCATGCTCAAGTGTTGTTTTTCTATCTGCTATTCTTAATTCAAAATTTCTATCATTTCTAATTTGATAATCTTTTTCTCCTAATCGATATGCATAAATTCTGTAATTATCTTTATCTCTTAATCTTCCAGTATTTTTATAATCATCAATGTTATTAATTTCATATTCCTTAATTCTAAATCTTGATTTTCTTTCAACGAAACTTTTATCAACCCCTGCATTAATGATTCTGCCATCACGATAATAATAATCATTTCGATATTTTGTTCTTTCAAATATTTCTGGTATCCGTCTTGAATCCACGACATAATATTTAGCATTGTGATTATAAAAATGCTCATATCTCACAAAGTTCCAGTATGAATAATTTGAACGCCAGCTGATTGTAAAATGAATACCTATATCAATTCTAAAATATGCATAAGGAGGTAATGGGGCCCAGCCAATATAAAAATCATCATAACGCCATTCGACCCATGCTGGTCCCCATTGATTGTCAGGTATCCAAATCCAACCATAATAATCATCATAATACCATCTACCATAATGATAAACTGCCCAGCCAAAAGGTTCAAACGAATCCCAATACCAACCATATTTTGTCCAACACCATCTTCCTACTAAATATGGTTTCCAATCAATTCGAATTTTTACAGGACGCCATACAACAATACCATCTTCAATTTCAATCCATTCTCCATAAGGTTTTAGTGAATAATAAAACATTTCATAAGAATGATGTCTTAATAATGGCTTAGCATTATGAGATGTATAAACTAACCCGATTAATATCAACAAATAAATTATTTTCCGTTTCATATTTCCTCCAGGGTTTTGTAACTTTTTTACAATAACTATACCAAAATTTTTTATTAGAAACTTATTATAAAAACAATGTGTTATTTAATATAAAGTTCATTAAAAAGGACATTTATTTTATTTTTGAATACAATATTTAGGAGTAAAAATGGTTCATCAATTCTTTTTAGAAAAAAGACCTCATAATGCTATGAAATATCAGGAATACATTGATTCATTAAAACAAAAAATTGAATTAATAAACAAAAATAATTTAACTGAATATGAAGGTATATCAGCTAATCTTCTTAAATTAAATTATCAACGGTCTACAAGAATTGAAAAAACTTATAAAGTGAATAAAGATTTATGTGAACAAATTAAAAAAATTCAGAAACCACAGTTGTGGTTGATACTTTCTGAACACTGGTGTGGAGATTCTGCTCAAATAATTCCATACATTTCAAAATTTGCCGAATGCAACAACTTAATTGATTTAAGAATTTTAGAAAGAGATAAAAATCTTGATATAATGGATTTATATCTAACTAATGGTACAAGAAGTATTCCTAAACTAATTGCATTTGATAATCATGGTAATGAACTATTTCAATGGGGAGCCAGACCAAAAGAAGCACAGGATTTAGTAAATAAATTAAAAGCAGAAGGAAAAACTAAAGAAGAATTTCTTGAGCAACTTCATATTTGGTATGCTAAGGATCAGGGCAAATCAATCGAAAAAGAATTTTATGAAATTATATTTAACTTAGTTAATCATTATAATCAAATGGAAAAATAATTTTGACTACTGCATCAACATCTTTATTCGATAATCTTGCAGGATTAAATTTTGTACGCATTAATGCAGATTCAACTGCTTCATCGCAGCCATATCCAATACCCTGTATTACTTTTGTATCTCGAACTATTCCAAATTTATCAATTGCTGCTTCAATTATAATTTCTCCTTTTAGTTTCAGTCTTTTTGCAATAAATGGAATTTCTAAATGGTCATTAATACTTCTTAATCCTCCGACGGGATAAGGGCATTCATCATAATTGCAAATTATCTCAGTCTTCTTTCTAATATCTTTATAGGTTTGATTTTCAGATGTCACTTTCGATTGGATATCAAATTTTAATGAAATATCCGTTTTTTCTACTTTGTTTTTTTCATTATTTAAGCCATTATTAAGAACAACCGTTTTATCAAATATTTTGAATTCCACTTTCAATGTTACTCTTGAAGGAACTACTTTTCCATCTTTTTGACCGGGTATGAATTTAGTTTTTTTAACTGCTTCTTCTGCTGCCTCGTTACAACCCAATCCCAAACCTTTAATCACTTCTGTATTGATTACATCCCCTTTTTCATCGATTGATGCAATTAAAATTACCTCCCCTTCCAATCCATACATTAATGCATGTTCTGGATAAATTAAATTATCCTGAATTGTTTTCATGCCACCAATTGGAATTGGACAAATATCAACATCACAGATTAATTCCTGCTTTTTCTTTTTAAGTAGTTCCTGCTGTCTGTTACCGGCAAGATATGATTCAGGCGGGGCAATATAATTTGGGTCATATTCAAATTTATTTGAAGATAAAAGTTTACCTTCTTCGTAAATATTAATTTCTTTTAATGCACCATTTTCATAATAAATTCGATGTGTCCCATCTTTAATTCCATCTTTAACATAAAACTCTTCTTTAATTAATCCACTTTCATAAAATTCGCGTACATATCCATTAAGTTTTCCTTTACTGAATTCTTTCATTAACTTTAAATTACCATTTGGATAATACCAATAAGAAGTTCCATCAAGTACATCATTTACATAAGAAATTTCATAATATAAATTCCCATCAGGGTAATAACTTCTAATAATCCCATTCTGCGGATAAAAAATTCTTACTGAAAACAATATAAATATTATAATTAGATGTTTTTGCATAGAACTCAAAAATTTTTAAAAAAATTAAACGATTTTTAAAATTAAATTTATATAAACCAAATTTTCGAATGTATAATGAACTTAATAACACTGTTAAAATCAAGTTTAACTTTTTGATATTTCTTAAGTTTTACATAATTTTGCAAGCCAATGCGAGAGTGGCGGAATTGGCAGACGCGCTAGACTTAGGATCTAGTACCCAAAAGGTGTGGGGGTTCGAGTCCCCCCTCTCGCACAGTATAATCAATAAATTAAGAGGTATAATTGGAATACAAAGTAAATCAACTCGAAGACTCAATTCAAGAAATCGAAGTCAATCTGACTTATGATGAGATACTGCCTGAAATCGAAAAGGCATATGAAGAAGAAAGAAAAAATATAACCATAGATGGTTTTAGAAAAGGAAAAGCCCCGCTTTCACTTATAAAAAAATTCTATGGTGATGCAATTGAATATGATGCAAGTGAAAAAATTGCTAATAAGCGAT
>JARYLX010000149.1 GCA_029907415.1 Melioribacter sp. | reverse complement strand
CCCTTGATTATTTGTTAAATCAGTAATTGCAGGATGCGTGCCGCAAATTGGGCATTCCGGATTTTTATTTATAACAATTTTTTCAAGTCTTGGAACCTGCATTACATTTTTGTAACCAAATTGTTCCTTTAATTTTGGAACAATTTCTTTGAAATATTTTACTTTCAATCTTGCAGGCACTTTTTCTTCAACTACAGTTGCAGTAGTTTCTTCCGCTGCTTTAGTTTTCTTTTCTTTTTGTTGTTGAACTTGTTCTTTTTGTTTTCCCATTGCTATTATAAACCCTTAATTTTATACGAGCATTTCGCCACTTGCTTTACTAATTCTAACACTTTTCTTTTTACCTGTTTTTTCATCTATAATAATTTTTGAACCAATACGAGTAGGTTCATTTGTTTTTGGATCAAGAATCATAACATTAGAAACATGTATAGGAGCTTCTTTTTCAATTATTCCACCTTGTGGATTTTTCTGATTCGGTTTTGTATGACGTTTACGAATATTAACGCCTTCAACAATAATTCTATTTTTTTCAGGAAATACTTTTAAAACTTTTCCTGTTTTACCTTTATAGTTGCCGGCAATTACAATTACCGTATCGTTCTTCTTAATTTTCATTTTATCTATTCCTTATAAAACTTCTGGAGCTAAAGAAATTATTTTCATAAATTTTTTATCGCGAAGTTCTCTTGCAACAGGTCCAAATATACGGGTACCTCTTGGTTCACCTTGATTATTGAGAAGAACAGCTGCATTTTCATCAAATCTAATATAAGAGCCATCGCTTCTTCGAACTTCTTTTTTAGTTCTGACTATAACAGCACGTGCCACCTCGCCTTTTTTGACAGACCCACCTGGTATTGCAGATTTTACACTCACAACTATAACATCACCAACCGTAGCATAACGTCTATTACTTCCTCCTAGAACACGAATACAGCGAACTTTTTTGGCTCCTGAATTATCTGCTACCACTAAATTTGTTTCTTCTTGTATCATGATTATCTGCTCCTCATCAAACTTTATTATTTAACTTTTTCGATAATTTCAACTAAACGCCATCTTTTTCTTTTGCTCAAAGGACGTGTTTCCATAATTTTGACAACATCACCTATACTGCATTCATTATTTTCATCATGTGCCATCAACTTTGTTGTTCTTTTATAATACTTTTTATAAAGCGGATGTGCTACACGTCTTTCGATTGCAACTACAATGCTTTTGTTCATTTTATTGCTAATAACAGTGCCAATCCTAACTTTTCTTGTATTTCTTGTCTGCATGGAAGAACAATTGCTCCTTATTTATTTTCCTTTGAGTTTTTTGCTTCTTGCATTTCACGTTCTTTAAGAACTGTTTTCATTCTTGCAATATCTTTTTTAGTAAGACGCAATTTAGCTGTATTAGTCAAATTTTTTAGTTCATGTTGAAATCTCAAGTCCACAAGATTCTTTTGTTCTTCAAGAATTCTCTTTTTAATTTCTTCGGTGGACATTTCTCTTATTTGATATATCTTCATAGCGTCAAATCCTCTTAAGCTTCTAAATCAATACGTTGAACAATCTTTGTTTTAATTGGCAATTTATGTGCAGCAAGTGTAAGAGCTTCATGAGCAGTGGTTTTGTCAATACCACCAACTTCAAAAAGGATTCTACCTGGTTTAACAACGGCAACCCAGAATTCTGGAGCACCTTTTCCTTTACCCATTCTTGTTTCAAGTGGTTTTTTAGAAACAGGTTTATCTGGAAAAATTCTTATCCAAACTTTACCATCTCTTTTCATTTTACGAGAAAGAGCAACACGACATGCTTCTATTTGTCTACTTGTAATCCAAGCAGGTTCAAGAGCTTTTAACCCAAAGTCTCCAAAATTTACTATATGACCTCGAGTTGCTTTTCCTTTTCTTCTTCCTCTTTGCGCTTTACGATATTTTACTCTTTTTGGCATTAACATGAGAAAAACTCCCAAAGATTATTCAGTTGAACGTTTACCTAAAATTTCTCCACGGCAAATCCAAACTTTTACACCAATGGAGCCGTAAATAGTTTGAGCAGTAGCTTGCGCATAATCAATATCTGCTCTAATTGTATGAAGCGGTATCCTTCCTTCTTTGTATTGTTCTGTTCTTGCCATTTCAGCACCGCCTAATCTGCCAGAGCACATAACTCTTATTCCTTCTGCACCCATTCTCATAGCAGCTGTTATTGCACTTTTCATTGCTCTTCTAAAAGAAATCCTTCCTTCAATTTGCTTTGCAATATTTTCTGCAACTAAGTAAGCATCAAGTTCTGGTCTTTTAATTTCTGTTATCTGAACTTTTACTTCTTTGTTTGTAATTTTCTTTAATTCTTCTTCAATTTGAGCAATTTCTTTCCCGCTTTTGCCAATAACAACTCCAGGGCGGGAAGTATGAATTGTCACTATTACATTTTTGGAAGTTCTATCAATTTTAATTGCAGAAACACCAGCATTTTGCAATCTCTTTCTAATGTAAAGTCTGAGCTTGTAATCCTCAATTAACTTTGGTGCATAACTTTTATTTTCGAACCAGTTCGATTCCCAGCCTCTTATTATTCCGACTCTAAAGCCAATTGGATTTGTCTTTTGACCCAAAACTTCCTCCGATTACTTTTTAGTTGCTACTACAATTGTTAAATGATTAGAACGTTTTCTTATTCTATAAGCTCTCCCCATTGGAGCGGGAGTAATTCTTTTTAATGTTGGTCCCTGATTAACATAAACTTCTTTTACATATAAATCTGAAATCTCATGCTTAACATTTTCATCTTTATTCATCAAATTGGAAACTGCTGACCTCAAAACTTTTTCTGCTGATTTAGAAGCATGTTTTGGAGAAAAGTGAAGAATTTCAATTGCCTGATCAACAGATTTACCTCTAATCATATCAATAACCAAGCGCATTTTTCTTGGCGATGAACCGATATATTTATGTGTCGCTTTAGCTTCCATTATTTTCTACCTCAATTTCCATTATTTAACTTTTGATGCTTTTTCAGCTTTTGTGCCTGGATGACCTCTAAAAATTCTTGTTGGTGCAAATTCACCAAGTTTATGTCCGACCATATTTTCAGTAATATAAACAGGAATCATTTTATTACCATTATGAACAGCTATTGTATGTCCAACAAATTCAGGTGAAATTGTACTTGCACGAGACCATGTTTT
Source organism: Melioribacter sp. (assembly GCA_029907415.1). GTDB lineage: Bacteria > Bacteroidota > Ignavibacteria > Ignavibacteriales > Melioribacteraceae > Rosettibacter > Rosettibacter primus. The sequence continues at coordinate 4,129 of JARYLX010000149.1, read as the reverse complement.
AATAATTTTTTTCTGATTTGTCTCGTTAAGTTTACGAATTTTTCTTAACAACTTAACATCAATGTAAGGACCTTTTTTAACTGATCTTGGCATATGCTACTCTAATTATTTTCTTCTTTTAATAATATATTTATTAGAAGGTTTATTTCTCTTTCTTGTTTTCAATCCTTTAGACTTTTGACCCCATGGAGATACAGGATGTCCGCCACCAGATGTTTTACCTTCTCCTCCACCCATTGGATGGTCAACAGGGTTCATTGCAACACCTCTTGTATGAGGTCGAATTCCAAGCCATCTGCTTCTACCTGCTTTTCCAAGACTAATATTTTCATGGTCAGCATTTCCTACTACTCCATAAGTTGCCATACATTCAACACTCACCATTCGAACTTCGCCAGATGGTAATTTTAACTGTGCATACTTTCCTTCTTTTGCTAAAAGTTGTAATGATGTACCTGCAGCTCTTCCTAATTGTCCGCCTTTCTTAGGTTTCAATTCAACATTATGAACAAAGCTGCCAACCGGAATTTCTTTTAATGGTAATGCATTTCCTACTTTTATTTCAGAACCAGGTCCCGACATTAGAACTTCTCCAACCTTTAATCCATCTGGAGCTAATATGTATCTTTTTTCGCCGTCTGCATAATGCAACAGTGCTATTCTTGCAGAACGATTTGGGTCATACTCAATAGAAAATACTTTTGCTGGAATTCCAAATTTATCTCTTTTAAAATCAATGATTCTATATTGACGTTTATGTCCACCACCTCTATGACGAGCAGTTACTCTTCCTAAATTATTTCTACCACCAGATTTTTTTAGTGGAGCAAGTAGAGATTTTTCTGGTGTAGTTTTAGTTATCTCCTCAAATGTGGAGATACTCATAAATCTCGTACCAGGTGTTATCGGTTTTAATTTTCTAATTCCCATTGAATCTCCAATTCAATCGATTTATACTTGACCAAAGATGTCGATTGTTTGACCTTCTTTCAAAGTTACAATAGCTTTTTTGAATTTTGGTGTTCTGCCTGTAAAACGACCTCTTCTTGTAAACTGTGTTTTTGTTTTCCCTTTATATCTAATAGTATTTACCGAAACTACATCAACATTAAATTTTTCTTTAATAGCTTTAGCAATTTCGATTTTATTAGCATCAATATTCACAATAAAGCCATATTTATTAGGATGCTTCTCGCTAATTTTTGTCATTTTCTCTGTAATCAAAGGTCTAATTAAAATTGTTTTCATTTTCTTACCTGATTAATTAAATGTACTTTCAAGAAGAGTAAGTGCACTTTTTTGTAAAATTAGAACTTGATTGTTCAGTAATTCATAGGCAGAAGCTTTGTTAGCTTCGAGTATATTTACTCTTTCAATATTTCTTCCTGATTTATAAACATTTTCAAGTGTTCCATTTGTCAACAGCAATGTCTTCTTACCATCTATGTTCAATGCTTTAAGAATATTTACAAAATCTTTTGTCTTTGGTTTTTCAAAATTAAAATCTTCAAGCACAATTATTTGATTATTCTTAGCTTTATAAGATAAAGCGGATTTGCGAGCTAATGCATTAACTTTTTTATTCAACTTTTGTCTATAATCTCTTGGTTTAGGGCCAAAAATTGTACCGCCACCTATCCAGAGAGGAGAACGAATCGAACCAGCTCTTGCACCACCTCTTCCTTTTTGACGCCATGGTTTTTTTCCACCACCACGAACTTCACTTCTTTCTTTTGTTTTATGTGTCCCCTGTCTTTGATTAGCTAAATAAGCTTTAACAGCTAAATACAGAGCGTGGTCATTAGGTTCGATTTCAAAAATATCTTTTGAAAGCTCGACTTGTTCGCCTGTTTTTGTTCCGTCTATTTTATAAACATCTAATTTCATTTTCTATCAACAATTATTTATTAATTGCAACTATTGAATTAATTGAGCCAGGTACAGCTCCTTTTACCATTATAATATTTTTTTCTGGAATTACTTTTACAACTTTCAAATTTCTGATTGTTACATTTTCATAACCCATTCTTCCCGCCATTCTCTGTCCTTTAAAAACTCTGGACGGGAAAGAACTTGCACCTATAGAACCTGGGGCACGTACTCTATCACTTTGTCCGTGAGTAGTTGAACCAACCCCACCAAATCCATGACGTTTTACAACACCTTGGAATCCTTTACCTTTACTTTTTCCAGAAACTTTAACCTTATCCCCTTCCTGGAAAATATCAACTTTAATTTCATCACCAATTTTATAGTTCTCTATTTCAAAATTTCTAAATTCTTTTAGAACTCTTGGTGGTTTCAAACCAAGTTTTTGAAACACTGCTAACTGTGGTTTATTTACATGCTTTTCTTTTCTTTCGCCGAAGCCTAATTGAAGTGATTCATAGCCGTCTTTTTCTTTTGTTTTAACTGCATAAACAATGCAAGGACCAGCTTCAAGAACAGTCACTGGGATTATTTTCCCATCTTCGGCAAAAATATTTGTCATTCCCAATTTTTTAGCTAACAAACCTGGCATTTTATTCTTCCTATAACTTTATCTCAATATCAACGCCGGCAGGTATTTCTAACTTGCTCAGCGCATCAACAGTTTTATTATTAGAATTATGAATATCAATAATTCTTTTATGAGCCCTAATCTCAAATTGTTCACGTGATTTTTTATCTACGTGCGGCGACCTTAAAACTGTAAAAACAGTTCTTTTTGTTGGCAAAGGAATTGGTCCAGAGACAACCGCACCTGTACTTTTTACAGTCTTGATAATTTTTTCAGTTGACTTATCAATCAAAATATGATCGTATGATTTCAACTTAATTCTAATTTTTTGACCGGGCACTTTTTATAATCTCCTTTTTCAAACAAAATAGAGGGAAAGAATTTTCTTTCCCTTAAATAATTTATTTATTCAATAATTTTGGTTACAACTCCAGCACCTACAGTTCTACCACCTTCACGGATAGCAAAACGCAAACCTTCTTCCATAGCAATTTCTGAAATTAATTCAACTTTCAATCTTACATTATCACCTGGCATAACCATTTCAGTTCCTTCTGGCAATGTTGCAACACCAGTTACATCTGTTGTTCTAAAATAGAACTGTGGACGATATCCATTAAAGAATGGTGTATGACGTCCACCTTCTTCTTTTGAGAGCACATAAACTTCACCTTCAAAAACTTTATGCGGAGTAATAGAACCTGGTTTTGCAACTACCATTCCTCTTTCAATTTCTTTTTTATCAATACCTCTCAGTAACAATCCAGCATTGTCGCCAGCAATAGCTTCATCAAGTTCTTTACGGAACATTTCTATACCAGTAACAACAGTTTTCTTATGCTGACCTAAACCAATTAATTCAACTTCTTCGTTTAATTTAATTCTACCTCTTTCAACTCTACCTGTTGCAACTGTACCACGACCAGTAATAGAGAAAACATCTTCAACTGGCATTAAGAATGGTTTATCAATACTTCTTTCTGGAATTGGCACATAGCTATCAACTGCATCCATTAATTCCCAGATACATTTATATCTCTCATCTGTAATTGGTGCACCTGCCAAGCCAGCTTCCATAGCTTTCAAAGCAGAACCTCTAATGATTGGAATTTCATTCCCTGGGAATTCATATTTTGATAATAATTCTCTTACTTCCATTTCGACAAGATCAATCAATTCTGGGTCATCAACCATATCAACTTTGTTTAAGAATACTACAATTCTTGGTACACCAACCTGACGAGCTAAAAGAATGTGTTCTCTTGTTTGAGGCATTGGACCATCGGTTGCTGCAACAACAAGAATAGCACCGTCCATTTGAGCAGCACCAGTAATCATGTTTTTCACGTAGTCTGCGTGACCTGGACAGTCAACGTGAGCATAGTGTCTTTTTTCTGTAGAATATTCTACGTGTGCAGTAGCAATTGTAATACCTCTTTCTCTTTCTTCTGGGGCATTATCGATACTGTCGAAAGTTCTAACCTGTGATAATCCTTTTTGAGCTAAAGCCATGGTGATGGCAGCTGTAAGAGTAGTTTTACCATGGTCAACGTGTCCAATAGTACCTATATTAACATGAGGTTTACTACGATCAAATTTTTCTTTTGCCATCGAGTTACTCTCCTTGTT
>JARYLX010000148.1 GCA_029907415.1 Melioribacter sp. | reverse complement strand
AGGCAAAACACAGCATGTCGCCAGTTCGTTTTTATTCAGATAATCCAAAGAGCGGCATTTTCAAAGTTGTCAATAAATATTCTCATACGAATCTTAACAAATTTGATATAGAATGGTATTTATATAAAGATGGGAAGATTGAAAAAAGTGGAAAAATTAATTTAAGTGTAGAACCGCAATCAGAAAAAAGTTTCGCCTTACCATTAAAAGAAAATTTTGAAGATGGTGATTATGTAGTTGAACTATCTTGCAAACTAATAAATGATGAACCGTTCAAAGAAAAAGGCTTTGAAGTTAACTTTCAACAATTTGTTTTAAATGAGTATACGGGTTTTGCAAAAACATCTTTAGAGAAAAAATCTAATTCGCAAGTAATAATTGAAGAGAGTAATAATATTTGTTCTATTAAAATTAATGATGTGAGATATGAAATTGATAAGACTACAGGTTCTATGAATTTGTTTGATAAAAATAATTTTATAATAAACTCAATGAATACAAATATATGGCGTGCTCCAATTTCTAATGAGAAGTCAGATTGGGGCAAAGCTGAAGAAAGAGATTGGTATAACATGGGACTAAATGAATTTCAAAATAAAGTAGAAATATTTGAGGTGGATAAAGAGAATGCTTTAATAAAAATAAAATCATATACTACATTTTCAAGAAGCAGTGATTTATTAATTAATGATTTTATCTATCAATTTTCAGATGATGGTAGTGTTAAAATTTCACACAACATTACTCCACTTGGATATTTCAATGTGAGCTGGCTGCCATGCATTGGAATTAAATTTATGATGTCAGATAATTTCCAGAATATTATATGGTATGGCAGAGGACCTTATGAAAATTATTCTGATAGAAAGACAGGTGCGAAGTTAGGTATTCACAGTGTTCAAATTGATTCTGTAATGAATCCATACATTGAACCGCAGGAATATGGAAATTACTCTGATGTTCGATGGTTTGAAATAAAAAATAAAAATGGTAGTGGTATAAAAGTTATTGCTGAGAAACCAATAAACATTTCAGCAGTCCCGTATTTTAACTTAGATAGAGCAGAATATACTTATCAACTAATGCGGGATGGAAATCTTCATTTACAATTAAATTACAATATTAATGGAGTGGGAGATACTCCAAATCCACCAATGCCGCAATATCGAGTTTATCCCGAAGTTTATAATAGTTCATTTTCAATTATACCGTTATCGAAATAAAATTGAAAGGTTAGGTTAAATGAGGAAATTAAAAATAAAAATTATTGCAAAGGTTACCGCAAACGTTTGTAAATATTCATTAATAAAAAAGTGAATTAATTTATCGATGAGAATTAACTATGTAAGCCAGCTAAATTATCAAAATTAACTCAAAATCATCATTAAATAACTAAATCAAGGATGAGTGTTATGAAAAAAATTACACATTACTTTTTCAATCATATTATCAAAATATTAATTTTTATTTTATTGATTTTTCTGTGCAATAATATCATTTATGCACAAGAAACAGGAATAATTTCAGGTACTGTGGTCGATTCAATAACTAATGAACCACTGCCAGGTAGCAATATCATACTTAGAGGTACTACGCTTGGAACTGCTACTGATTCAAAAGGATTTTATGAAATTAGGAATGTGCAACCAGGAAATTATACCATTGTATGTAGTTTTATTGGTTACGAAGAAAAATTTCAAAATGTAACTATTACTGCTGGCCAAAAAATTACAGTTAATTTTTCTATGTCTCCATCTGCAATTTTAATTGGGAAAGAACTTGTAGTTATAGGTTATTCTACTGAACAAAGGAGAGACGTTTTAGGAGCAGTCAGTTCGGTCCGAGTTGATGATATTAAAAAATTTGGTCTGGGCAATACTCTTAATGCTCTTCAAGGGCATGCACCAGGTGTTGTTATTGAACCTTATTCAGGTCAACCAAATTCTAATCCGAATATAAAAATTCGTGGCGTTGGTACATTAAACAATAACGAACCTTTATATATTATCGATGGAGTCCCAGGTGACATCAGATTTGTTGATCCAAGTGATATTAAATCAATCGATATCTTAAAAGATGCTTCTGCAGCTGCAATTTATGGTTCAAGAGCAGCTAATGGTGTTGTGATTGTCGAAACAAGAAGAGGTGAAAGAGAACAACCAACTACCATTCAATTTTCTAGTTCTTATGGAATTCAAAGTCTTACTAAAAAATGGGAGCTCCTTAATGCAAAAGAGTGGCTACAAACTTTATCGAAGGCATATGATAATACTTTAGCATCAGATCCAAAGTATACAATTCCTGAATTTCTACGTGCATACAGAGCAAACCCGGATTCATTTTTAGCAAACAATCCAGATGTTAACTGGCAAGATGCATACTATGGTAAAAATGTTCCAGTAAGAAAATATAATCTAACACTTAGTGGCGGTGGACGGAATTATAATTACAGCATTTCAGGAAATTATTTTAGTCAAGATGGTATTGCAGCCGATACCTGGGGTAAAGTATGGTCTATTAGAGTTAATTCAGATTTAACACATGGCAAGTTTAAATTTGGCGAATCTTTATTGATTGGAAAAGAAGAAAATGAATACATTAATGGAGATGCCGGTGGACGTGCACCAGGTTTTCAAGTCTTAGCTATGGCACCCACAATTAATCCATGGGATCCAAATAACGAAGGTGGATATGGCGGACCTAAAGCAGGCTCAGGTTATTCAGATGCAACTATCAATATCTTAGCTAATAATTATTTGCGTGATGATATTTATTCCAATGACTATTTCAGAGCTATAGGATATGTAATTTATGAACCTATTTCTGGATTAAAGTTTGAATCCAGAGCTAATATTAGTATTTCAAATCCAAGAAGTTATTATTATGCACCAACATACAATTTTGGCTTTAGGTCAATTAATGCAACTGCAGATTTAAGTGAAACAATAGGAAGAACTAATTATACTGTGTGGGAAAACTTTTTATCGTATGAAGCTACAATTGATAAACACAGATTCAGTGCTTTAGCAGGTTATTCTCGCGAAAAGAATGAATATCGCTCTGTTGGTGCTTCTATTGAAAATTTTCCGGCAAATTATTTACCTGTTTTTAATTTAGGTACACTAAATCCCGGGGTAAATGGTTATCAGACAGATAGCAGATTAGAATCAATTTTCGGAAGAGCATTTTATTCTTTTGATGATAAATATTTATTGAACTTTACAATAAGACGCGATGGCTCTTCTCGTTTTGCCCCTGAAAATCGTTATGGAACATTTCCTTCTTTTTCACTTGGCTGGAGAATTAGTTCTGAACCGTTCTTTAAATCTTTATCCTTTGCTTCTGCTGTAAGTGATTTGAAATTAAGATATGCTTGGGGTAAACTTGGAAACCAAGAAATTGGTGATTATCTGTATATCCCAGGTGTAACAGTAGGTTCAACCTTTGGTAGTGGAATTAATTTGAACTACCCATTTGGTGATAACAATGTGTTAATCGGAGGTGCAATTACTACTTTCCCATCAACTGGGATTAAATGGGAAGAGACAATCACACAAGATATTGGTTTTGATTTATCATTATATCAGGACAAAATTACTGTTGGTGCAGATTATTATATCAAAAAGACAGATGGAATATTATATAACACACCAATTCCATTATCAACAGGTGTTCCCACAGGCCCTTTGACAAACCTTGCATCGATGGAGAACTCTGGCTTTGAATTATATTTTACTTATAAAGATATAATTGGGAATCTCAATTATCGAATTGCAGGAAATTTAACTACAATTAAAAATAAGGTTACAAAATTAGGGACTAAAAGTGAAGAGGTTTGGGCTGGTGCAATGGAGTGGGGACAATATCTTACAACTAAGACTGTAGTTGGTGGAGAATTAGGTGCATTTTATTTATATCAAACAGCTGGAATTTTTAAGAGCCAGGCAGAAATTGATAACTATGTAGGTCCTAATGGAAAGAAGATACAGCCTAATGCTGCTCCTGGTGATATAAAATTTGTTGACCAGAATGGTGATGGCGTCTTAGATAATAATGATAAAATCAATATGGGCAGTGCAATTCCTGATGTCGAATTTGGATTGAATTTTAGTGCTACCTATAAGAATTTTGATTTCTCCCTTAATATGGTAGGAGTGCTTGGTAAAAAAATGTTTAATGGCACAAAGTGGTTTTTAGAAAGAATGAAAGCTCCTATTAACTGGAGTAAAGCAACAATGAATGCATGGACTCCTCAAAATCCGAACACAAATATTCCAAGAGCAATCTTAAATGATCCAAATGGAAACGACAGGGAATCCGATCGCTGGCTTGAAAATGCTTCTTATTTAAGAATTACTTATATCCAGATTGGTTACACTATTCCAGCTGAATTTATTATGGGATTTGGAGCTAATAACTTAAGAATTTATTTGAGTGTTGAGAATGCTTACACATTTACAAAGTACACTGGATATGACCCTGCTGTAACTGGAACTGATTTATTTGCAAGAGGAGTCGATACAGGAATTTATCCTACAGTACGCACAATACGAACTGGCATTGAAATCAATTTTTAATAAAAATAGGAGAGTATAATAAATGAAAAAATATATCACTTTAATTTTATCATTATTTCTTTTCATTTCATGTGAAAAGAATTATCTCGATGTAACGGATCCCAATAGACTTACACCAGACAGCTATTGGAAAAATAAAGATGAAGCAATGGCAACATTAACTGCAGCTTATTCAGTTTTGCAATATCCATGGTGGGGAAGATGGGGCACAAGTGAAATAAGCTGGCCTGCACAAAATTATAAATCGGATGAATTAGTAATCCGAGATGATAGACAAGCATGGATTGACATTCACACATTTACTAATATCCCGGGTAATAACACAACAGATTTATTCTGGTTCTATTGTTATTTAGGTATTAACTATTCTAATCAATGCTTAAAATATTTCCCAAATGCAGGATTGAGTGATGCAGACTTAAGACAGTTTACAGCAGAAGCGAGATTCTTACGTGCATATCAATACTTTTTGCTTGTAAATTATTTCCGTAATGTTCCATTAATAACAAAAGTACCGGAAAGTAAAGATGAATTTTATCCCAAACAAGCAACACCACAGGAAGTATGGGCACAAATTGAAGAAGATTTAATTTATGCTAAACAAAATTTATCTCCAGTTCCACCAGCTCCTGGAAGAGTTACAAGCGGTGCTGCAGCTGCACTTTTAGGAAAAGCTTATATGCAGCAACTAAAATGGGCCGATGCTTCAGCTGCATTCCTTGAAGTAATTAATTCAGGCCGTTACAGCCTTGTTCCTGATTATCCATCATTATTTACAGGAACAAATGAAAATAGTAGTGAATCAATTTTTGAAATTCAATATAGTGCACAAAAACCAAAGGGAATTGATGAATCTCAGCCAATGCCAATGAATTATTATTCAGCTGGCTGGAATGAATGCTGGCCTGCAGATTGGCTTGTAGCTCAATATTTGAAAGATGTTACTCCATCTGGTGAATATTCACAACGAGCCTGGGGTTCGATAGCATTCGAAGACAATAATCCAAATGTTTATCCTAAACCTTTTACAAAAGAAGAGACATCGAAAAAAGCATGGTGGAAGAAATATACTTATAATGATCCGGCATGGGGTCTAGACCACTATGACAGCCCTGCAAATATTATTGTTATTAGGTATGCCGATGTATTGTTATTATATGCAGAAGCACAAAATGAACTTGGGAATACAGCAAATGCTATAGCTGCTATAAATCAAGTTCGTAATCGTGCAGGAGTTGTACCTTTACCATCAAATATGAGTCAGCAGGAAATTCGCACACATTTACGTGAATATGAACGACCCGTTGAACTTGCTATGGAAGGAATTCGCTGGCTCGATTTATTAAGATGGGATGACATGAATCCAGGTTATATAAAAGAAACTTTTCTTAGACATAACAGAAGAGCAGCAGCTAATTATTCTGATAAGTATAAATACTATCCAATACCACAGCAGGATATGAACACTAATCCTAATCTTGTTCAGAATCCAGGATATTAATTCTGTTTTGAAAAAATAACTAATTATTAGCCCGGCATATAATATTTGTCGGGCTTTATGTGACAAAATTAGAATAATTCAGAAGTCTCAAAATTATAATATTTTGTTCATACTGATTTCAAATGAACTTATAAAATGTTTTGAAAGAATAAAATTCATTCAACTTTTTCTAATTGTAAAAAGAATTGGCAATCGATAAATATTTTTTTGAAAAAAGAAAAATAGACTTGACAATAAAGAAAGCATACATTAATTTGCAATCGATTGCGGAAACGATTGAACCTTTTAATTCCTTCTTTCGCTTTTTCTCAATGTTGTTTGAAAAGAGTGGTTTGATAATATATTATTCCGAATTATGCATTAGAAAATTTTCTCTAAGAGTAACTCTATTATTTTAAATAAGTTTGACACTCAATTTTTTTAATTGCTTGGAGCAGTCAAGTTGCAATGTACTAAAAAAAGAATAAGAACTAATTCATTATGGATTAAAAATTTCAGCCAAAGGCTGATGAGCCTATGGTTCAAGGGATATTTTAATAATCTTGGTGCATAATTCGTGATGATAGAATATTCAGTTATAATCTTAAAATTTTTCAATAACAAAATATGCCTAAATTGAATTGAATAAAGTATAACAATAAAAATTTTCATGAAAATTCAACTAAAATATATAACCACAATTTTATTCTTATCTGTCTGTTTAATTACTAATGCTGAATGCAAATTAGAAGAAACTATTTCTAAGGATACAATTGCGATAGTGAATAATAAAATAATTTATCTGGACGACTTTGTGAATTTATATCGAGATAAAAAATCAAAATTAGGATTGACTGATAGCTATGATTTACGTCTTAAATATTTATTGAATTTAGTTTATGATGAATTACTTATCGCTGAAGCAAAAGCTGAAAATTTAGATAAGACTGATGACGCTAAAAAAGAATTAGAAAGAATTAAAACTCAGGAAATTTTAAATGCTTTTTCTTCAAAACATATTTCTACTAAGATTAATATTACTGATGACGAATTAATTGACCTGTTTATTAAACTAAATACAAAAATTAAAGTTCGCCATCTTTATGCACCAACAAAATCCAAAGCAGATTCTTTATATCGTGAATTAATCAATGGAAAAAGTTTTGAAGAATTGGCAAAAGAAAATTTTAATGACCCTGTCTTAAAAGAATCTGGAGGATTATTAGGTTACATTTCAATTGATGAGATGGACCCTGAATTTGAAAAAACAGCTTTCGCATTGAATGTTGGTGAAATTTCAAAACCTGTCAAAACTGTAATGGGATACAGCATAATTAAAGTTGAA
>JARYLX010000147.1 GCA_029907415.1 Melioribacter sp. | reverse complement strand
TAGATTAAAAGATTGGAGTTGTAAATGAAAATTAATCGTCTCTTTACAACAGCGGGCAAAGACCCATTAGAATCAATTGAGTTTGTTAAAAGAACATCAGAAATCAAAAATCCTGATGGTTCAATTGTTTTTAAAATGGATGAAGTTATTGTGCCTAAAGATTGGTCGCAAGTTGCGACTGATGTTATAGCACAAAAATATTTTCGTAAAGCGGGGGTCCCTAAACTTCTAAAGAAAGTAAAAGAAGATGGAGTGCCAAAATGGCTTCAGCCTTCAACAGCAGATAGTAAACTGGAAGAACTTCCAGAAAAAGATAGATACACCTCGGAAACTGACGCTCGCCAAGTTTTTCATCGAATGGCGGGAACATGGACCTACTGGGGCTGGAAAGCTAATTATTTTGATACTGAAGAGGATGCAAAAGCATTCTATGATGAATTAGTCTATATGCTTGCTAAACAATATGCAGCACCTAATTCACCACAATGGTTTAATACAGGCTTAAACTGGGCATATGGAATTAATGGTCCTGCTCAGGGTCATTATTATGTTGATTATCAAACAGGCGAATTAAAAAAATCTGAGGATGCATATACACATCCACAGCCTCATGCATGTTTTATTCAATCAATTAAAGATGACCTTGTGAATGAAGGTGGCATAATGGACTTGTGGGTTCGTGAAGCTCGTTTATTTAAATATGGTTCAGGAACGGGAACAAACTTTTCTGATATCCGTGGTGCAAACGAACCATTAAGTGGAGGCGGAAAATCTTCAGGTTTAATGTCATTTTTGAAAATTGGCGATAGGTCTGCAGGTGCAATTAAGTCAGGTGGTACAACACGACGAGCAGCAAAAATGGTTACTCTTGATATTGACCATCCTGATATTGAAGAATACATCAATTGGAAAGTTGTTGAAGAACAAAAAGTAGCTGCACTTGTTACAGGCTCTAAAATTTGCAACTACCATCTTAACAATATTATGAAAGCTTGTTATGATGAACATCCTGAAAATGATCGTTTTAACAAAAGAACAAACCTCAAACTTCGGAGAGCGGTTATTGAAGCTCGAAAAGCTCATGTCCCAGAAAATTATATTGACAGAGTTATTAAACTTGCTAAGATGGGATTTAAATCAATTCATTTTCCTATATATGATACTGACTGGAATTCTGAAGCATATGCAACTGTATCGGGACAAAATTCAAATAACTCTGTTCGTGTAACAAATGAATTTATGAATGCAGTTCTAAACGATAGAGAGTGGAAGTTATACTGGAGAACAGAAAAGAAAAAAGCAGAGCGAGAAGGAAGAGAACCAAAACCGTACAAAATTTTGAAAGCAAAAGATTTGTGGGATCAAATTGCTTATGCAGCATGGTCTTGTGCAGACCCGGGTTTGCAATTTGATACAACAATTAATGAATGGCATACATGTCCAAATAGTGGAAGAATTAGAGCATCTAATCCATGCAGCGAATATATGTTTCTCGACGACACTGCATGCAATTTAGCCTCACTTAATCTTGTTAAATTTTATGATGATGAAAAAGGAATTTTTGATATAAAAGCTTATCGTCATGCAGTAAGACTATGGACTATTGTTCTTGAAATCAGTGTACTGATGGCTCAATACCCGAGCAAAGAAATTGCAAAAAAAAGTTATGAGTTTAGAACACTTGGTTTGGGTTATGCAAATCTTGGCTCATTGTTAATGCGTCAGGGAATTCCGTATGATAGTAAGGAAGCTTTTGCAATTTGTGGAGCACTAACTGCAATAATGCACATGCACTCTTATGCAACTTCGGCAGAAATGGCAAAAGAACTTGGTCCATTTCCCCGTTACGAAGAAAATAAAGAAGCAATGCTGCGTGTAATAAGAAATCATCGTCGTGCAGCTTATAATGTTCCAAATAAAGAATATGAAGGTTTATCAATTTATCCAATGGGTATAAATCCTGAATTTTGTCCTTCTGATTTACTTGAAGCTGCACGCGAAGATGCAGACTTAGCTCTGGAACTTGGTGAAAAATATGGTTATCGTAATGCACAGGTTACTGTTATTGCTCCTACTGGAACTATTGGTCTGGTTATGGATTGCGATACAACAGGCATCGAACCAGATTATGCATTAGTAAAATTCAAAAAATTAGCAGGGGGTGGTTACTTTAAAATAATTAATCAATCAATTCCTCCTGCACTAAAGAAATTGGGTTATAACGAAGAGCAAATTCGTGAAATAGTAAAATATGCAAAAGGTTCAGGAACACTTGTTGGCTGTCCTTATATCAATCATGAATCTCTTAGAGCAAAAGGATTTACAGATGAAATAATTAACAGAATAGAATCAGTTCTTCCTACAGTATTTGACTTGAGTTTTGCGTTCAATAAATATACTATCGGAGAAAAATTTCTTAAGAATAATCTCGGTTTTACAGATGAACAAATCAATGATTATGGTTTTGACCTTTTGACCGAACTTGGTTTTACAAAAGAAGAAATTACTGTAGCTAATGACTATGTTTGTGGAACAATGACCATTGAAGGTGCTCCTTTCTTGAAACATGAACATTATTCAGTTTTTGATTGTGCAAATAAATGCGGCAAAAAAGGAACAAGATTTATTAATTATGAAGCACACATATACATGATGGCTGCAGCACAGCCTTTTATCTCTGGTGCTATTTCTAAAACTATTAATCTTCCAAACTCAGCTGAAATTGATGATATTAAAAATGCTTATATGCTTTCATGGAAATTAGGATGCAAAGCAAATGCACTGTATCGTGATGGTTCAAAACTTTCTCAACCACTAAATACAATGACAGAAGAAGAAGTTGAAGAAATTCTCGAAAAGAAAGAAGAAAATGATATTGTCAAAATTGCTGAAAAAATTATTCATCGATATATTGCTAAGAGAAGAAGATTGCCAGATAGAAGAACTGGCTATACTCAAAAAGTAAAAATAAATGGTCAATCAGTTTATTTGAGAACAGGTGAATATGAGAATGGTCAATTAGGAGAAATATTTATTGATATGCACAAAGAAGGTGCTGCCTTTAGAAGTTTGCTAAACTGTTTTGCTATAGCAATTTCTCTGGGCTTACAACATGGTGTACCTCTCGAAGAATTTGTTGATGCATTTGTATTCACAAGATTTGAACCAAGTGGCATTGTTACAGGACACAAGAGAATTAAAATGGCAACGTCTGTAATTGATTATATTTTCCGAGAACTTGCAGTAACATATCTCGGAAGAAACGACCTTGCACATGTGGACGAAGAAGAAGTAACAAGCAAGAGCAACTCAAGTAGTGGTGAGTATCGTTCGTTGGTTGAAGGTGAAATTGAAGGCGAGGAAGTTGTAAGTGAAAGAATGATTGAACTTGATAATAAAACTAACGATAATAAAAACGGGAACAGCATCAGAGAAAAAGTTAAATTGATAACTTCAAATGATCCGGTTCTAAAAGCAAGAGAAAGAGGCTACACCGGCGATATTTGTCCAGAATGCCAAAGTATGACTATGGTAAGAAATGGAACATGTTTGAAATGTATGACTTGCGGTGCTACCACAGGTTGTAGTTAATAAATTATAAAGGGATTTTATAAAGGGGCTTGAATGCCCCTTTTTTATTATTATATTAACCAAGTAAATTCATTGACTTTTAGAATCAAAACGGATACTTTTTTATCCTTAAAATTTTTATATGATTAAAAAATTCTAAATGATATCTGATAACATAAAAAGACTTGAAGAAAAAATTCTCAATAAATGCAGTTCACTTGGCAGAGACAGGAATGATATTAAATTGATTGGTGTTACAAAAACACAACCTATTGAAATCATTAGACAAGCAGTAGATGCAGGTTTAAAAGATATTGGAGAAAATAAAGCTCAGGAATTAAAAGAAAAATATGAAAAGCTGACAAACGGAATTAAATGGCATTTTATTGGTCATCTACAAACAAATAAAGTTAAATATGTAATTAAGGCTGCTGACTTTATTCATTCTGTAGATTCAATAAAACTTGCAGAGGAAATAAACAAAAGAGCTTTTCAAATTGGAAAGCGGCAAAATGTTCTTCTTGAAATTAAAACTTCGAACGAAGCAACGAAATTTGGCTTAGTAGATGAAAAAGAAATTTTTGAAACAGCTGAATATTGTGTTAAATCTTCCAATTTGAATCTAATTGGACTGATGACAATCGCACCTTTTACAGATAATACTGAACTGATAAGAAAATCATTTATTCAGCTCAGAAAATTAAAAGAAAAGTTGAATGATTCTGGTTTTCATTTGACTGAACTTTCAATGGGAATGAGTAACGATTTTGAAATTGCCATTGAAGAAGGCTCAACAATGCTAAGAATTGGGACAGCCATTTTTGGTGAAAGAATTAATAATTAAGGGGAATTAAAATGAAATTTACCCCGTTTGGAATTAAAAATCAGGAATTTAACAAATCGGTCCGCGGCTACGACCGCGATGAAGTCAAAGCTTTTCTTGAAAAACTTGCTGATGAATTTGAAAGACTTCAAAATGAAAATGAAAAACTGTTAAAAGAACTCGAAGAAAAAGAAGAACAGCTTAAAGAATTCAAAAAGATAGAAAAAAATTTACAGAATGCTTTGTTGAGTGCTACTGAATCTACAACAAAAGCAGTTGATTCTGCAAAAAAACAATCCGCACTTATATTGAAGGAAGCTGAAATTAAAGCATCCCAAATTATTGAGAAGGCAAAAGAGAATGCAAGTGCAATTCGTGATTCAGTTATTAAATTAAGAGAAGAAAAGAAGTTGCTAATATCAAAAATCAAAGCAATGCTTGAAACACAATCAAACCTACTCGAATTGGGTTCGCAAACAAAAGAATTAGAAATTAAAAAGAGAGAAAAAATAACAGAAGAAAAGGACAATCAAACAGAAATAAATGTTGATGATATATTGGAGAAATTACTATGAGTCAATTAATCAAAATGATTAATGAAACACTCGAAGTAATTCGAAAGAAAACAACAAAGAATTATGAAATAGGAATAATCCTTGGCACAGGCCTTGGCGGCCTGGTAAAAGAAATTGAAATCGAACACCAGATTGACTATGCAGATTTGCCTCACTTTCCAATTTCTACAGTTGAATCTCATCATGGCAAATTAATTTTCGGAAAAATAGCCGGAAAAAATGTTGTAGCAATGCAGGGAAGGTTTCATTATTATGAAGGTTATACAATGCAACAAATTACCTATCCTGTTCGAGTAATGAAATTTCTTGGTGTTAAAACATTACTTGTTTCTAATGCTTGTGGTGGTATGAACCCTCTGTTTAGAAGAGGTGATATTATGTTAATGGTAGACCACATAAATTTACTTGGCGATAATCCATTAATTGGAAAGAACGAAGATGAGCTCGGACCTAGATTTCCTGACATGAGCGAGCCTTATAGTCTTGAATTAATTAAACTTGCAGAAGAAGCAGCTCTTGAAAATAAAATTAAAATTCAGAAAGGTGTTTATGTTGCTGTTCCAGGTCCAAATTTAGAGACAAAAGCAGAATATAGATTTTTAAGAGCTATTGGAGCTGATGTGGTTGGAATGTCAACTGTCCCGGAAAATATTGTAGCAAATCATATGGGAATAAAGGTTCTTGGCATCAGCATAATTACAGATGAATGTTTCCCCGAAGCTTTAAAACCTGCTTCTCTTGAAGATATCATAGCGGCAGCTAACGAAGCAGAACCTAAAATGACATTAATTATGAAAGAGGTTATTAAAAAATTATGAACGAAAAAAAAACAATTTATTATGCTACCGCCGTATTACTTGCTTTGATTATTTTTGGGTCTAATTTTTTGAGCACTGATATATTTCAGGCTGGGTATCAAAATTTTGCAGTCTGGTTTGTTCTTTCAATTTTTGCTTTTGCCTGCGGATGGTTGATAAATCGAACTCTGGGTTATAACCATGGCGGGAAAGTAATATTTGCTGTTATTGTATCTTCTGTTTTTCTAACAATAATTTTAATTTCATTGTTTAGTGAATATTTTGGCTTAGGTAATTTACTTGTAGAGAATATGATTTTGTATACACTTCGAAATATTACACTTGGTGCAATGGGACTATTTGGAATGGTTGTATGTGAACTTCTTATTATTCAAAAAGAAAGTAATGCCGGAAAAAAGAAATTAGATGAAATTAAAAAGTTGCTGGCCTCGGCTCAAAGAGAAGCACAAATTATTGTTGAGGAAGCAAGATTAAAAGCAGATAAAATTCTTTACGATGCCCAAAAAGCTGCAGACGAAATCTTAGAAAAGAAAAAATATATTGAAACACAATTAAAAGAATTTATTGCTGCAGAAAAAGAATTAATAAAAAAATATGAATCTGAAGAAGAATAATTATTAACAATCTAAATACAGAGAAAAAGATGTTTAAGCAATTTGACGAAAAAATTAATTATCCTGAAATCGAAGAACAAATTCTAAAGTTCTGGCAGGAAAATAAAATTTTTGAAAAAAGCATCTCTTCACGAGATGAAAGCAAACCCTTCACATTTTATGAAGGTCCTCCTACTGTCAATGGTAAACCGGGAATCCATCATGTAATGGCAAGAACTTTAAAAGACCTTGTTTGCCGTTATAAAACAATGAAAGGATTCCGAGTTCAAAGAAAAGCTGGATGGGATACTCACGGATTGCCAATTGAAATTGCTCTTGAAAAAGATTTAGGATTTACACAAAAATCTGACATCGAAAAATATGGTGTTGCTGCTTTCAATAAAAAAGCTAAAGAACTTGTTTATCATCATATTGAAATGAAAGAAGGCTGGCGAACTTTAACTGAAAGAATGGGCTACTGGATTGACCTTGATAATCCTTACATTACCTGCACAAATGAATATATTGAATCTGTATGGTGGGCATTATCTGAATACTTCAAGAAAGGATTAATTTATAAAGGATTCAAAATTGTTCCTCAATGCCCACACTGCGAAACTCCACTTTCTTCTCATGAACTTGCTCTCGGCTACAAAGATGTTCAGGACCCCAATGTATATGTGAAATTCAAACTTAAGGATGAAGATGCATCAATACTTGTATGGACAACAACACCATGGACATTAATTTCGAATGTTGCTCTTGCAGTCGGTCCAGATATCGATTATGTAAAAATAAAAACTGAAAAACACGGAGTAATGTATCTTGCAAAAGCAAGACTTTCTGTAATTAAAGAAGAATACACAATCCTTCAGGAATTAAAAGGTGCTGATTTATTAAATCGTGATTATGAACCTCTTTTCAAATATATTCCTGTAAATAAAAGAGCATTTTCTCTACCGCGATTTGGCATACGCGTTCGTTGATAGACTACTTTAAATGGAGAAAACATACGCTCTTCTCCTGTCCGTAAATTATAAATCTTACCCATATACGGAAT
>JARYLX010000146.1 GCA_029907415.1 Melioribacter sp. | reverse complement strand
ATCCAACGCATTAACAGGGCCATTACCATCAGCGGCTGTATGTTCAATTTCGTTATTAACTTCAATTTTTAGAACTGCTTCTGACGAAGTATGGCCATCAGAATCATAAAATACATTTACCTTTGCATCAATCAATTTAAAGAATGGAGAAAATTCATTTGTCTCTGTCCTGAATAACAATTCAAAAGAAGCTTCTGCCCCATCAAACTGATAACCATCATACTCAAGAGATTTTATGTAGTTAACTAATCTTTTACTTAATTCTTTGTCTTCCGAAATATCTATGCCCACTTCTTTTGCTTTATATTTTATATTGCTCTGACCTGACAAGTCAGATATTAAAACTCTTTGTTTGTTACCAACCAATTCAGGCTGGATATGTTCATACATTTTGCTGTCCTTCATTACTGCGCTAACATGAACTCCGCCTTTATGAGCAAAAGCAGATTTTCCTGTATAAGCTGCTCTTGTATTAGGATGAATATTCATCAATTCGTAAACATAATTTGAAAGTGATGTTAAATGCTGCAGAGTATTTTTTTGATTTGTTTCATGATGTAATTTCAAAAGTAAATTAGGAATTATGCTGCACAAATTTGCATTCCCGCATCTTTCACCTACGCCATTAATTGTGCCATGAACATGAGTTGCTCCTGCATTTACTGCAGCTAAAGAATTTGCAACTGCTAATTCACCATCATTATGAGCATGAATTCCAATAGTTAAATTAAATTTTTTCTTAATCTCTTCTACAATATTATATACCTCGTCAGGTAATGAACCACCATTAGTATCACATAAAACTAAAGTATCAGCACCGCCTTCATATGCAGCCTGCAACATTTTAATAGCAAATTCTGCATTATGTTTGTATCCATCAAAGAAATGTTCTGCATCGAAAATTACTCTGTCTACATGTGCTTTTAGAAATTTTACAGATTTATAAATTAATTCTGCATTTTCCTCATCAGTCAATCCCAGCCCTTTTTGAGAATGCAGCTGCCATGTTTTCCCAAAGATTGTAACTATTGGGGTTTCAGATTTAAGTAAAGTATTTAGATTATAATCTCCTTCAACATCTTTAACTGATCTTGCAGTAGAACCAAACGAAGTTAGTTTTGCATGGGATAATTTCAAATGTTTTGCTTGATTAAAAAATTCTTCGTCTTTAGGGTTACTTCCAGGCCAGCCTCCTTCAATAATGTCAATTCCAAATTCATCAAGCTTTTTAGCAATTAACAATTTATCTTGAACAGATAGGCTGATGCCTTCACCCTGAGTGCCGTCTCTTAAAGTTGTATCAAAAATTTCTACAAACATTTTCTTTACCTCTCTATTTGTTATTTAATCCAGTGCTTATCATATCATATTATTCTGACGAGCATATTCAAAAATATTTCCTGCTTCGATAATCGGTAAAATATCACCTAATGGTTTTAAATTGTATTCAGAATCTGTGGTAATATTTTTTAATTTATTATTAATCAAGTCGATTTCTAATTCATCATTAGTTTTTATTTTATCATTCAACTTAATTGGAGTTTCATAAGGAATAGCAAAACCGCCATCAACACAATTTCTAAAAAATATCCTTGCATATGATTCAGCTACAATTACTTTAACACCAGCAACTTGCAATGCAAAAGGGGCATGTTCTCTTGATGAACCACAACCAAAATTAGAACCAGCAATTATAATATTATATTTTGATTGGAAATTCTCACCTTCAATAAAAGGTATACCACCATCAGGCAAACCAGAATTCTTTAGTGGTACACCAGATAATGCAAATCTTCCATATTTTTTTGATTCTTCAGGGTCACTTAAACTATAGACCAGATGTTCAGCTGGAATAATCTGGTCGGTATCAATATTATCACCCAGTACAAAAGCTTTTCCACGAATTATTTTTTCCATAAAATTAATTCCTGATTATTTTACAAAAATTCTCTTGGGTCTGTAATTACTCCAGTCACTGCCGAAGCAGCAACTGTGAATGGAGAAGCAAGATAAACTTCTGATTTTTTGCTGCCCATTCTTCCTGGGAAATTTCTATTTGTAGTTGAAATAATTACTTCGCCATCTGTAGCTCTTCCAACTGTATCAGATGGACCGCCAAGACATGCAGCACAAGAAGATTGAGCAATTACACAACCTGCTTTTTCAAATATTTCTTTTAGAGTTATTCCATTTATTGTTTCAACTTCTAATTGATGAGCAACATATGTACTTGCAGGAACTATAAATGTTGGCACTTTAACTTGATGCCCAAAAATAATTTTTGCTGCATTAATAAAATCGCGGAGTTTACCTCCTGTGCATGAACCTATATAACACTTTGTAAGTTTTGTGCCTTGAACATTTCTAACTGTATCGCGATTATCCGGACTATGAGGTTTTGCAACAAGCGGTTCTATTTTAGAAACATCGTATCTAAATATTTCTCTATAATTTGCATCAGGGTCACTTTCAAAAATTTCATAAGGTGCATTAGTTCTTTCTCTTACATATTTTTCTGTTAACTTATCTGCTTTAATAATGCCGTTCATTGCTCCTGCTTCAATAGCCATATTTGTTAATGTCATTCTCTCATCCATTTCCATAGAAAAAATTGCTTCACCGTCAAATTCTAATGCGCGATAAGTCCCACCTTCTGTTGTAATATCTCCGAGCACCTGAAGTATTAAATCCTTTGCAGTAAGATAATCTGGAAGTTGACCTTCAAATATAAATTTCATTGACTCAGGTACTTTTTCCCAAATTTTTCCTGTACCAAGAATAAACGCTGCATCTGTATTTCCAACTCCGGTAGAAAACATTCCAAAAGCACCTGAAGTGCATGTATGAGAATCAGTCCCAAATAAAACTGTTCCTGGCAAATTATAACCTTCTTCTGCGAGGGCTATGTGACAAACTCCTTTGTATCGTTCAGTACCAACATCATAATAATTTGGCAAATCATATTCTGCTGCAAATTCACGGAGAATATTTACATTACGATTTGCTTGTAGATTTTTTGTAAAAATATAATGGTCGGGAAATATTACAACTTTTTTCTTATCCCATATTTTTGCTTTATCTCCAAATTCTCTTTTCCAGATTTCTATTGTTGGCGGACCGCAAACATCGTGTGTCATCAATACATCTACATTAAGCCAGATATTTTCTCCGGGTTCAACTTTTCTTCTTCCGGAAGCTTTAGCAAGAATTTTTTCTGTAATTGTCATTCCCATTTATTAAATCCTTTATATTACTTCAGAAATTTTTTCATTATTATTTACTAATTGTTCTTCTTTAATAGATTGTTCTTTTTGATTAAGTGCATTTAAGTAGGCTTTTGCACTCGCTTCGATTATGTCTGTTGAAATTCCTCTGCCAGTAAAAGACTTATTTCCACTTCTAATTCTAACAAGAACTTCTCCCATAGCTTCCCTTCCTGCCGTTACCGACCTGACCTGATATGATTCTAATTCAGATTTAATAGATAAAGCTCTTTCAATTGAATTGAAAACAGCATCAACAGGTCCATCTCCAGTAGCAGTTTCTTCTATTATTTTCTCGCCTATTTTAATTCTCACAACTGCATTAGGAACCAGGTTTGTCCCTGCGTTTATATGTAAGTATTCAAGTTGATAAACTTCATCTTGTTTTTGAATTTCATCACCCATTAACATTCTTAAATCATCATCAAATACCTCTTTCTTTTTATCTGCAAGTTCTATGAAAGCATCATAAATTTTTTGAAGTTCTTCTTCAGTAACAGTATAACCAAGTTCTTGAAGTCTTGCTTTTAAACCATGTCTTCCTGAATGTCTTCCCAATACAATTTTATTTTCAGGGATTCCAACGCTTTCCGGAGTCATAATTTCATAAGTTTGACGATTTTTAAGAACCCCATCCTGATGAATTCCAGATTCATGAGCAAATGCATTTTCGCCAACAATTGCTTTGTTTCTTTGAACAAGTAACCCTGTAAACGCAGATACCATTTTGCTTGTGTTGTATATTTCCTTTGTATTTACATTTGTATAATAATTCAATAAATCTTTTCGAACATTTAATGTCATTACAATCTCTTCAAGAGAAGCATTGCCGGCTCGTTCACCAATTCCATTAATTGTGCATTCAACCTGACGAGCACCATTCATAATTGCTGCAAGAGAATTTGCAACTGCAAGTCCAAGGTCATTATGGCAATGAACACTGATGATAACATTATCTATATTTTTTACTCTTTTTTTCAATTCAGCAATTTTATTCCCAAATTCAAAAGGTAATGTGTAACCTGTTGTATCGGGTATATTAATTGTAGTTGCACCTGCTTCGATAGCAGCTTCCACAACTTCTGCAAGGTAGCCTATGTCGGTTCTTCCTGCATCTTCGGCAGAAAATTCAACATCATCTGTAAAAGTTTTTGCATAAGCTACGGAATCATAGGACATTTTTAATATCGTTTTTCTTTTTTCTTCAAGAGTTTTTCCATAGCGTTCATGACCAAACTTACCGAGAATATGATAATCTGAAGTGCTTGCAAAAGTATGAATTCTTTTACGAGGAGCAGCTGATAATGCATCTGCTGCAGCTTTAATATCTTTTTCATTCGCTCTTGCTAGTGCAGCAATAATGCAATCAACTTCTGCAGCAATTCTTTTTACTGCTTCGAATTGTGCTGGAGATGAAATAGGAAAACCAGCTTCTATTATATCTACATTCAGTTTTGCAAGCTGATGAGCGATTTCTAATTTTTCATGAACATTTAATGAAGCACCTGGTGATTGTTCTCCATCTCTTAATGTAGTATCAAAAATCAAAATCCTTGTTGGTTCCATAATTACCTCTATAATTAATTCATAGTTCTACAAATAAATTTTTTTGCAATTCATATCTAAACTTTAACTTCATTTAAAGTGTAAATACATTCAAAGCTTCTTTAGCAAAAAGTTTTTCAAACTCTTCAATTATTTTTTCTGTCATTTCATCAGTCGATACAAGTGTATCTCCATCTTTATAAATATCTTTTGTTCTGAATCCTTTTAATAAAACATTTTCGATTGCATTCTCAATTAAATCAGCTGCTTTATCCATCTGAAAAGAATATTTCAACATCATAGCTGCGGAAGAAATTGCTGCAATTGGATTTGCAATATTTTTTCCTGCAATGTCAGGAGCACTTCCGTGAACTGGTTCGTATAATGCATATTTTTCTCCCAAACTTGCAGATGGAAGCATACCAAGGCTTCCAGTTATCATTGCTGCAATATCACTTAGAATATCACCAAATAAATTAGAAGTAAGTACAACATCAAATTGTTTTGGATATCTTACAAGCTGCATAGCTGCATTATCAACATACATATGATTTAGTTCTATATCTGGATAATTTTTATGAACTTCTATAACAACTTTTCTCCAGAATTGTGATACTTCAAGAACATTTGCTTTATCAACTGATGTAACTTTTCTATTTCTTACTTTTGCAAGTTCAAAGGCTGTTTTTGCAATTCTTTCAACTTCTTCTTTTGTATAAATCATTGTGTTGAAGCCTTTGTTCTCATCATAACCACGAGGTTCACCAAAATAAATTCCTCCGGTTAATTCTCTTACAATTAATACATCAGTTCCTTTTAATACATCTTCTTTTAATGATGAATAAGAAAGCATTGGTGTATAAACTTTAGCTGGTCGTAAATTAGCATATAAACCCAATGCTTTTCTTAGTTTTAGCAAAGCAGCTTCTGGTTTTAAGTGATGAGGAAGATTTTCCCATTTAGGACCACCTACGGCACCAAGAAATACAGCATCAGAACTGTAGCAAACACCAAGAGCTTCATCAGTAAGAGGAGTAGAATATTTATCGTAAGAAGCGCCGCCAATTAATTCTGTTGCGAATTCGAATTCAGTATTAAATTTTTCACCAGCTACTTTAAGAACTTTTACAGCAGCATTGGTAACTTCTGGTCCAATTCCATCTCCGGGTAAAAGAGTAATTTTATACATTTTCTTCTCCATACTTTCACTCGTTTTATTTATTGACTAACCAGCTCATCATGCTTCTTAATTGAGCACCAACTTTTTCAATCAAATGATTTTTAGTTTCTTCTCTTAATTTTTTTAGAACTGGTTGACCATTTTTATTTTCGTTAATCCATTCCTCTGCAAATCTTCCAGATTGAATGTCATCAAGTATTTGTTTCATTACTTTTTTTGTTTCTGCATTTATTACTTTTGGTCCTCTTGTCATTCCACCATATTCTGCAGTATCGCTTACAGAATAATTCATTCTGGTTAATCCACCTTCATAATAAAGATCTACAATTAATTTCAGTTCATGCATACATTCGAAGTAAGCTAATTCAGGAGGATAACCAGCTTCTACCAGAGTTTCGAAACCTGCTTTAACTAATTCAGCAGAGCCTCCACAAAGTACTGCCTGTTCTCCAAATAAATCTGTTTCTGTTTCATCTTTAAAAGTTGTTTCTATTACACCGGCACGAGTTCCGCCAATTCCTTTTGCCCATGCAAGCGCAATATCTTTAGCTTTACCTGTATAATCCTGATGAATTGCAATTAAACATGGTGTTCCGCTTCCATTTTGAAAAGTTCTGCGCACTAAATGTCCAGGACTTTTAGGAGCAATCATAATTACATCAACATCGCTTGGTGGGATAACCTGCTTATATAAAATATTAAATCCATGAGCAAATGCTAAAGCTTTACCTGGTTTTAGGTGAGGTTTAATTTCATTTTCATAAACTTCTTTATGATTCTGGTCGGGCAATAAAATCATAATTACATCACCCCATTCTGAGGCTTCGTCTACTGTAAAAACTTTTAAGCCAGCTTCTTCTGCTTCTTTCCAGCGGGGACTTGTTTTTCTTAATCCAACGCCTACTTCCATTCCGCTATCTTTTAAGTTCAATGCATGAGCATGGCCCTGACTACCAAAACCAATGACAGATAAATTTTTCCCTTTAAGCAAATCTAAATTTGCATCTGCATCATAATAAATTTTCATTTTAATTCTCCCACTTTATTTGTTTCAATTTCTGCTTTAGTATTTTTTCGAGATTGTTCTCCACGACGCAAGGCAACAAGACCTGACCTTGCAATTTCTTTTATACCATAAGGTTCAAGAACATTAATTGCAGCATCAATTTTTTCTGGTGGTCCTGTAATTTCAAGCATTAGTGTTTTATTATTTATGTCAACAACATTACCACGGAATATTTCACAGATATCAATTATTTCAGACCTAGTGCCCTTTTGATAACCAACAGAAATCAATAGAAGTTCTCTTTGAACTTTTGGTTGATAAGTCAAATCAACTATTTTGATTGTATCAATCAACCGATTGAGCTGTTTTACAATCTGTTCAATTACTTTATCTTCTCCTTCAGTAACAATTGTCATTCTTGAAATTGTTGGGTCTTCAGTTTCTCCAATAGAAATTGAGTGAATGTTATAACCTTTAGCGCTGAACATTGTAACTACACGATTGAAC
>JARYLX010000145.1 GCA_029907415.1 Melioribacter sp. | reverse complement strand
CTTCTTTATGATGAATTAATATCAATCAAAGGAATAAAATGCTACAAACCTCAAGGTGCATTTTATTTGTTCCCCAACATTTCTCACTTCTTTGGTAAAAAAACAGACACTGGAATTATTCAAACATCATTTGATTTTGCACTTTATTTATTACAGAGCGAAAAAGTTGTAGTTGTTCCTGGGAGTGTATTTGGTGCAGAAGGATATATAAGATTATCTTATTCAACATCTCAGGAAAATTTAATGGAAGGTGCTCGCAGAATTAAAAATGCAATATCAAAATTAGAATAATATTTTATTGTAAATTTATTTTATCCATACAGTTTTAATATTTACAAATTCTTTTATTCCATAGTGAGATAATTCTCGTCCATAACCAGAATTTTTTATTCCCCCAAATGGCAAGCGCGGGTCACTTTTTACCATGCCATTAATAAACACAGAACCTGCTTCAATCTTTCCTGCATAATATTTTGCTTTGTCAATATTTTGAGTCCACAACGATGCCCCAAGACCAAACTTTGTATCATTTGCCACTTCAATTGCTTCCTCTTCATCTTTTACTTTTATTAATGAAGCTACAGGGCCGAAAATTTCTTCATCGTAAGCAGGCATACCTTTTTTAACATTTGACAAAACAGTAGGTTCAAAATACAAACCTTCGCTGTTAACTCTCTTTCCACCGCATAAAATTACTGCTCCACATTCAACTGAATACCTTACTTGAAATTCAAGTTCATTTAGTAAATCTTCTCTTGCTATTGGTCCAAGTTGTGTAGATTCATCCATTGGATTTCCAATTTTTACTTTTGACATCAGCTCAACAAACCTTTTTTCAAAATCATCATAAATTTTTTCTACAACAATAAATCTTTTTGCTGCTATGCAACTCTGCCCATTATTTATAAGTCTTGCGGTTACGCCTGTTTTTACTGCCAATTCAATATCAGCATCTTCAAGTACAATAAATGGGTCGCTGCCTCCAAGTTCCATTACAGATTTTTTTAATAATTTTCCACAATATTTAGCCACCTGTCTGCCTGCAAATTCACTTCCTGTTAAAGTAACTGCTTTTACTTTTGGATGATTAATTACTTCTTCTACTTCTGAAGAACCAATTAAAATTGCTCTAAATAAATTTTTAGGAAAATTTGCTTTTTCAAAAATTTCTTCAATAGTTAAAGCACACATTGGAACATTCGATGCATGTTTAAGAATACATGCATTTCCTGCCATAATTGCTGGGGCTGCAAATCTAAATACCTGCCAGAAAGGAAAATTCCATGGCATAATTGCAAAGACAATTCCAAGTGGGTCAAATTGAATATAACTTTCAGAAGCATCTGTTGAAATAAATTCTTTCTGCAAAAATTCTTCTGCATTCTCTGCATAATATTCACATACCCATGCACATTTTTCTATTTCAGAAATTGCTTGTGTTATTGGCTTCCCCATTTCAGTGACAATAATTTTTGCATATTCATATTTATTGTTTTTCAATACTTCTGCAACATTTTTCATCAATAAATTTCTTTCAGTAAAAGTTGTTTGCTTCCAGTTCTGGAAAGTATTATAAACATTTTCAATAATGTTAAATACACTTTCCAAAGAAAACTCTTCGAAAGTTTTTTCTATTTGATTAGTTGCGGGATTGATAGTTTGAATAGCCATTTTCTCCCCCAAAGAAATTTAATTCAAATATAATTTAGTGAATTTCGATTTTAGTAAAAAAATTTTGTAAGTTGTTATCAAGAATTTAGACTAAGAATTAAATAATATTTTAATCATAGTTTAATGACATTTGAAAATTCATATACTGTATGAAAAAATCTAATCCTAAAACCTTTGTTCTTGATACAAATGTTATTTTGCATGATCCGACCTGCATTCATCACTTTGAAGAAAACAATATCATAATTCCTCTTGTTGTAATTGAGGAGTTAGACCACTTCAAAAGAGGAAATCAAGTAATTAATTTAAACGCACGCGAATTTGCGAGAACACTTGATTCAATTACAGGCAATGAAATTTTTAACGGTGGGGTTTCGCTTGGGCGCGGTAAAGGAAAAGTAAGAATTGTTATAACAAAAGGATTAAATAAAGAAATTCAGGATATTTTTAGAGAGGACAATGTTGACCATCGTGTTCTAAGTGCTGCTTATGAAGCATCTAAACAAAATAAAGAGAAAGGAAAAGTAATTCTTGTAAGCAAAGATGTAAATCTCAGAATGAAAGCAAAAGCCATTGGAATTCCTGCCGAGGATTACACTACCGACCGTATCCCAAATATAGAAGAGTTATACAGTGGCAAAGCTGTAATTGAAAATTTTGATGATGACATTTTACAAAAACTATATCAACCTCCATACGAAGTTCCTGCAAAACAAATATTAAAAAAGATTAAAACAGAAGCTGTGCCTAATAAATTTTTTATAATGAGAAATTCAAATCGTTCTATACTTGCTGTTCTTGATAGAGAAATGGAAAAATTTAAAAGGATTGATAAAGAAGTTGTTTATGGAATTAAACCTCGCAATGCAGAACAAACTTTTGCTGTAAATGCACTGTGCAATCCCGATATCCCGCTTGTTACATTAACAGGAAAAGCCGGGACAGGAAAAACACTTCTTGCTCTGGCATGTTCACTTCATGTTAGAAAAAATTATAGACAAATTTATGTCGCACGTCCCATTGTTCCCTTAAGCAATAAAGATATTGGCTATTTGCCCGGAGATGTTGAAAGTAAATTAGCTCCATACATGCAGCCTTTGTGGGATAATCTTAAAGTTATTCAGGATCAATTTCCTGAAACAGATAAAAATTATCAGTTGATTAATTCACTAATAAAAGAAGAAAAACTTGTGATTGAACCATTAAGTTATATTCGAGGAAGAAGTTTACAGAGAATTTATTTCATTGTAGATGAAGCACAAAATCTAACACCACATGAAGTTAAAACAATTATTACCCGCGCAGGTGAAGGTGCTAAAATTGTTCTCACAGGAGATATTTATCAAATTGACCATCCATATCTCGATGCTCAGTCAAATGGACTATCTTATTTAATTGAACATTTCAAAGGACAAAAACTTTATGCTCATGTAAATCTTGAAAAAGGAGAACGTTCAATTCTTGCTGAACTTGCAAGTAATTTGCTTTAATAATCACTCTTAACTAATGTTACTCTTACACTAAAATTTAATGGTTCTATTTTTGTAAAAGCAGGCATATTTCTTCTCATTCCACCTGCTGGCCTTTGAAATCCGCCTTGTGGAATATTGCCCATATTTTCTCGTTTATCTGATGGGAATTCTAACTCTAATGTTTCAAAAGTAATTTTAAGATTCTCTCCAGCAGTCACAGGAACATAAAAATTATTTTCCTGTTGTTTTGAAATTGGAATCTGCAATTCATATACAAGTTTATTTGATTTTTCTGAGATTTTAATTTTTATTCCTTTATTATTTTCAAGAGGATACATCCAAAGTGGATATTTGGATTTATCTACAATTTCAAAATCCTTTTCTTTTTCAAATAATCGTTCAATAATCTTTTCTAGATTTCCTCTTTCATCATTCTTTTCAAAATTTCTTCTTTCTTTTCTATCAAAACCAATATTACTTATTCCAAGTGGAAACTTTAATCCAATAATTTTTGATTCATCATCAGGAATAAACCATACAATAAATCCTGCTCTGAGCATTTGCATTGCTTTAAATGGCTCGTTGACAATCAAACACAAATACAAATAATCTTTGTCATTTTGAAAACCAACTGATGCATCTTCATCTTCAATATATTCAAGTCTGTTTTGCCAATCAGAATAATCTCCATCGACAACTAAATCATCTGATTTCCATTTGCTAACTATTTGATGTGTAGTGCTGCATCCATTTACAATAATTATTATTGATGCGACAAAAATTATATTCAGCAAAAAATTACCAATCAATTGCTTAGGTCGTTTAATTCCTTTCAAATAATTTTTTATAAACATAATCTCACCAAAAATTTTTAATAATAGACAAATCAATTTGATTTCATGGTTTAACTGCATCCTATTTTATCTGATAAATATTTATAAAATCTTTTGTTGAAGGGATTAAAGATGAGGATCTCATTAGATTTATTAATGATTTTTTGAATAAGTTTTTACTTCTTAAAGGGGAAATAAAATTAAAGAAAAGATTATTTTTAAAACCATATTGCTTGCTTGTATAAATTTTAGATTTACAAAGTGATTTAACATTTTAACAAATCAATTCGTGAGGGTGGATTATTCCATAATATTATTGATGATTCAAATTCATTTTTAGAAAAAAATTTCTATATACGCTTGTTTATGCTATTTATCGCGTCATAAAAAGTGGCTGGCTCAATAAAAGCTATAAAATTCACGCTGATAAAATGAGAATTGCAGCACATTCTAAAGTTGACAAATTTGATTGGTTCAAGGTGTATGTGGCTCACCAGAATTTGATCACCCGGGAACAGCAGCAGAAGGTCAGGCATTTTTCATAATGATGGAAGCTGTTATAGAGATTTAATTTTTTAATAAAATCACAAAAAGTAAATTGAAGTTATTTCAATATGTCTTGCGCTTTATAGAAATTTTTAATATTTCTAATAAGCAAATTGTTCTTTGTGTCTGGTAAATAAAATTTGTTTTAATAATTGAGTGAGGTGAGGTTATGAATAAGATTTTTATTCTCATTTTGATATTATTTTTATTTTCAGCTTGCAGCAGCAAAGTAGAAAAAAGTACGGCAACTGGTTTCGAACCACCAACTTTGGTAAAACAACCGAGATTATATTACCCAAAAACCGCTCAGGAAAATGCCATCTGGGGCAACACTAAATTAATCCTTTCAATCAATAAAGATGGAATAGTTGATGATGTTTATATAGTAAAATCATCTGGACACGACATTCTTGATAGCACTGCTATTAATTATTGTAAAAATCTTTTATTCAAACCTGCTAAAAGAAACGGCAAACCTGTCAATTCAAAAATTGAATGGGTAATTAAATTTAATATCACCGACCAAAACTGGAAGGTAGACAACTATTTACTCGAGTTATCAAGATTATATGAAAAAGTTCAGCGACTTGATTCAGAATACAGAATTGAAATTGAAAGAGAAATTTTAAATAAGCATAATGAATTTGTTCAAAATTTTAGTGATGCGTTGAACTTCAATAAAATTTTAAAGCAAATTATTTCTCCTCAAATAACTAAAGAATGGGAAAAAGATTGGGATGGATGGCCACTTTCATTCTTACTTTATCATGATTTTATGATTCGATTTAGTGATTATGACAGTTTACCAAAAGTCAAAACGATGATGATTAATTCTCTTAAAACTGATATTCAGTATATCAAAAATACACCTTCGTTAAATGTCAAAATGGAAAACGAAAAGGAAAAAATTTTGAATAAAATTAGAACATTTATTTCAAAGAATTATCCTGAGATTAATTTAAATGAACTGAATTTGGGCTTTAATTTTTATTCAAAATTTATTTCAAAAAAATAAATTATTTTTTATTTAAAACTGAATATCTTATTACTCAATATGATATTACTTCAGAAATTGTTTTTCAATTTATGACGCATAATAAGTCATTAATTCCCTTTAATATACAGAAGGCAGGTATATATGAAAATCAAGTCATTGCTAATCATTCTGCTGTTTTCTTTCATTTTAATTTTTGAAGATAATTTTGCTCAGTTCATAGATAACTTTGAAACGGAACTCAAAGTAGATTCTGCTGGATTAAACGGCTGGACTTATAGAACTGGAGACGGAAATGCAACTATGAAATTTATAAGTTCTAAAAAAGGTTATGCTTCTATTTTTGTCGATGCAACCAATGATAAAAGAGGAATTTGGTGGGCTTTGATTAGAAGAAGAGTTTCTGAAAAAATGAATCTTTCATTAATTAAAAATCCAAAATATGAATTCAGAATAGAAGCAAGAGTTAGAGTAAGTGACGCCCCAAAAAGAATTAATCTTCATCTCAATACTCAAAGAACTACTGATTTCCATTCTCACTTGATGGAGTATGATATTCCAGATACAACAAATTGGCATACAATTAGTATGACAACACACAATTTTGATGCACGTCCCGACGATACAGTTTATGCTCAATTGGCTTTAATGGATTGGGGATTTGAAAAATATCGAGTTGATATTGATTATTATAAAGTTGACATAGTAAATATCGATTCAGTTGGACCAGACTTAGGTGAACCTATACCTTATCATCCTCCTATTCCTGACACATCAACATTTTATTATCATCTGCCTGTCAAAGAAGATTGTATTATTGATTTGTATTATTCAGATATGAATTTTAATAACTGGTTCACTTATGACGAAAATGGTAAGAAAATTAATTTGTTAACCGTAAGTGGAAATCAGTATATATTATTGAAATGGGATTTTGATAAATTCAAAAACAAAACCGCTAAAGGTTCTGCACTTCTTGAATTAACCACCTTTTCTCTTCAAAATTCTACAGACTATAAAAAAGATTTTGGCATGATACGAGTTACTGAAATTCTTGATGGGGATAGTAATTGGAATCAAAACAATGTAACTTTAGAAAGTTTTTGTAAAGGAAAACCTTTGAATAAAGTCTTGAACAGTCAAATGATAATTGATGTTGAAGTAAATAAAATTTCTGGTGGGAAAAATTATATCACAGTATCACAGCCGGTTTTACAAAGAATCCTGGATGGAAAAACAAAAGGAATTGCAATAAAACCGCTTGGAGCTGTTGTTGCTTCATTTTATTCATCAGAGAATCTTGCATTTGGACCAAAACTTCACTTTAATATAAAAGAATAGATTAATTATATTTACAAAAATTAAATGAGGATTAAATGAAAGTTCTATTTATTGGCGGCACAGGGAACATCAGCACTTCTGTAAGTAAATTATGCATCGAAAAAGGTATTGACCTTTATTTGCTTAATCGCGGCTTACGTGAAAATACCATTGAAAAAGCTAAGGCAATTAATGGTGATATAAATAATCTATCTGAAATAAAAGAAATTTTGAAAGACCATCAATGGGATGTAGTGGTTAACTGGATAGCATTCAATGAAAAAGATATTGAAAGGGATATTGAACTTTTTAAAAATAAAACAAAGCAATATATTTTTATCAGCTCGGCATCAGCTTATCAAAAACCACCGTTAAATCCAATCATAACTGAATCAACACCTTTGAAAAATCCTTTTTGGGATTATTCAAGAAATAAAATTGCTTGTGAAGAAATATTAAACAAAGCTTATCGCGAAGAGGATTTCCCAATCACAATTGTTCGCCCATCATTAACTTATGATACTGTTATTCCTGTTGCAATTGGTGGATGGAACGAATACACAATTATCGATAGAATGAAAAAGGGAAAAAATATAATTGTTCATGGTGATGGAACTTCACTTTGGGTTGTTACTCACACTGAAGATTTTGCAAAAGGTTTTGTTGGTATTCTTGGAAATCAATATGCAATTGGAAATGCTTTTCACATAACAACAGATGAA
>JARYLX010000144.1 GCA_029907415.1 Melioribacter sp. | reverse complement strand
ATAACATAACCTTTTACAGTTTTATCAATTAATTTTTGAACTGCAGATTCTGAACCGAACAAAGTATTAAAGTCGCCAAGCACAATAAAATTTTTGTTTGCTGGAAGTTGTGCTGTTCTTTTTCTCAATGAATCCACTGCTACAGCTCGTCTTCGCATGTTTTCTGAATTATCTCCTGTAAGCGTATTTGCTTTTAAGTGAACAGAAAAAATTATTAATGTATCATTTGTAAACTTGTTGATTAAAGGGAATTCATTGATTGGCCGTGTTTCTGCTTGATGAACAATATTACCAAGTGAAATAAATTTATCATCCCGGTAAAACAATACACTATTCATATTTGTTGATTCAACAAATTCTGCTGCTGCATATTTGTTATCAAGCACATAATTTAGTAGTTGATTTACTGAAGCTTTATCTCTTACTTCCTGACAAACAAGGATATCCGGTGAAACATAATTTATTACATATTTTAAAGCAGGATTATCCCAATCAAATTGATTTGGATTTGCAGGAGTAGGATTGTAAGCAGTATAATCATGAATGTTGTAGGTCATTATTCTGATATATTGCTGAGAATATAGAGTTACTGAAAAGATTAAAAAAATCAGCAGAAAAATTTTTTGTTTCATTTATAAAAACTAAATTGTTATTAAATTTGTTATGAAAACAAACTCTTGGTATGAAAAATATAAAATTATGGTATTAACCAAAATGTATATAAAAAAAATTGAATCACGGTTAATTAAAACAATCTGTTTTAGCTTTATCTTTATTATCTTATTATCATCGTGCAATAATAATTTGCCGGTGATTGAAGATTTTAGTCATGAAAATTTTTCGTTGATTAATCAGTCCGAAGAGAAAATAAATTTTCCTTCTAATTTCAAAGGTAAAATAATTATTGTGGGCTACATATTTACAAACTGTCCGGATATTTGTCCCCTTACAACTAATAATATGCGGTTAATTCAAGAGAAATTGAAAAAAGAAAAAATTAATGAGGTAGAACTTGTCTCAATAAGTTTTGACCCTTTGCAGGATACACCTGAAGTGTTAAAAAATTTTGCAGAGATTAGAAATCTTGATTTACAAAACTGGCAGTTTCTAACTGGAGAAAAAAAGGTAATTGATTCATTAATTAAAAAAGCAGAAGTTTTTGTAATTCCTGGGGATTCAACAATATTGAAAGATGGAAGAAAAATTTATTATTACATTCACACAGATAGAATTCAGCTTTTCGATAAACTTGGAAGAGTTAGAAAAAATTATGTGGGAAGTAAAGTCAATATTGAAGAAATAATTAATGATATAAAAAATTTATAATCTTTAAAAAGATTAAAAAATAGAGAGAATATTTATGAGCTCATTTTCATGTCAATTTATAGATAGTGAAAAAAGTTATTGTATAAGATTAAAAAAAGATTGTATTCCCGGAAGACCAGGCTGCGTATTAAAAGGAAGGTTTGTATTTGCAATTCCTGCAGAAAAAAGAATGACACCCGAATTAGATAAAAATCAAAACAATAAAAAAAGAAAAGAAATTAAATAAAATTGAGCAGGGATTTTCCTAACATAACCAATCAACTATAGCAAAAATTAAAAATTTTGTTTGAATAAGAGCATCATTTTTATATCTTGAAACTACAATTCTCAGATTTACCATTATTTTAAGATAACAAAATAGAATAAGAATAATGAAATTAACCAAATTATTTGCAGAATTTTTTGAAAGCGAAAAAGCAGGTGGAATTATCCTCGTTATTATGACTGTAATTTCACTTTTATTAGCTAATTCCGCTTGGCAAATCAGTTACATTAATTTCTGGAATCATGATATTGGAGGACATTCACTTGCGCACTGGATTAATGATGGATTGATGGCAATATTCTTTTTGTTAATTGGTTTGGAACTGGAAAGAGAAATTTATCAGGGTGAATTATCAGATATAAAAAATGCTTCTCTGCCAATTTTTGCTGCGGTTGGAGGTATGATTATTCCTGCATCTATTTTCTTATCTCTAAATTTTGGAACTGAAACACAGTCCGGGGCAGGAATTCCAATGGCAACAGATATTGCTTTTGCAATTGGAATTCTTTCCCTTTTAGGAAATAAAGTGCCCGCATCACTCAAAATATTTTTAACTGCTCTTGCTGTAATTGACGACCTTGGTGCAATTTTAGTTATTGCTATTTTTTATACGACCAGTCTTTCCTTTTTAAATTTATTTATTGCTCTTGGAATATTTGTTATTTTGATTCTATTAAATAGATTAAAAGTTCACAGCCTTGCTCCATATATAATTGGTGGAATTATAATGTGGTATTTTATGCTTCATTCTGGAGTTCATGCTACTATAACTGGAGTATTGCTTGCTTTTGCAATTCCCTTTACTGATGGAGGAGAAAAATCACCATCATATAAACTTCAACACTTTTTACACAAACCTGTAGCTTTTATTATACTTCCTATTTTTGCTCTTGCTAATACCTGCATTGCAATTGAAACTGAACTTTATAATAATTTAATTAAAAATTATAGCCTGGGAATTATTTTAGGTTTAGTAATTGGTAAACCTTTAGGAATAACAATTTTATCTTATGCTGGGGTAAAATTGAGACTTTGTCAACTTCCATCAGAATTAAAATGGAAAAACATTATTGGGGTTGGATTTATTGCTGGTATAGGATTTACAATGTCAATTTTTATCACACTTCTTGCTTACGAAAACATACAAATAATCAACAGTTCAAAAATAGCAATATTGCTTGCTTCGTTAATTGCAGGTACAATTGGCTACATTATTTTAAGATTAACATTAAAAGAAACAATAGAAAATGAAAGCGATTAAGATTAAATAAGTAACTAAGTCATCTTAATTGAAATGATACTAACATCATCTTCTAATTCACCATCAGTAAAATTCATAATTTCTTTTTTCAGCGCATCAATTGTATTGTCGTTCGAAGATAATGAACTCAAAAAATTGATTAATCTTTCCTGACCATATTGTTCACCTTTTTTATTTCTTGATTCTGTTATGCCATCAGTAATTAAAATAATTTCTTCTCCCGTTTGTAACTTAATTTCATGGTCTTCATATTGTCCTGATTGACTAAATCCAAGCAGTAACCCAGTTGATTGAATGTATTTTGCCTGTTTGGAAGATTTATGAATTATTGGTAAGTCACCAGCCCCAGAATATTTTGCAATTTTATTTTTTACATCAATAATTATTATTGAAAGTGTTATAAAGACTTCTGAAATTCTTTCGTCTTTGTAAACAGATTCATTAATTCTTTGAAGTATTTCGCTTGGTTTAAATTCTTTAGAAGATTCAAGAACAAATCTTGCAGCACTGCGAACATAACCAGCATATGCAACAGCAAAATACCAGGCTCCCCATCTTTTCCCCATAACATCCCCAAGTATTACTACAATATTGTTATCGTCTATACTAAAATAATCTATAAAGTCTCCACCGGGTACATTTTTATATGGCATATACAATTGATTAATTTCAAGTCCTTGAAATTTTGGCGGCACATCTGGAACCACAGTAGCAACCATAGAATCTGCGGCTCTTTGTACTTCGTCAACTACCTTCACTCTTTCTTTTTCCAGACTTTTTAGAA
Organism: Melioribacter sp.; assembly: GCA_029907415.1. Taxonomy (GTDB): domain Bacteria; phylum Bacteroidota; class Ignavibacteria; order Ignavibacteriales; family Melioribacteraceae; genus Rosettibacter; species Rosettibacter primus. The sequence goes on along the minus strand of JARYLX010000144.1, from coordinate 3,951 downwards.
TTGCCGACACTTTTGCAATAACAACTTTGGGACTTGCAGTTTTGATAATGTAATCTTCGATTTCTAAATCAAATCCTTTAAGAATATCTTCTTCTGAACCTTTTGCAGTAAGAAACACAAATGGGATTGTTTTTAATTCCGGATCTTTAAGCAATTCTCTTCTAAATTCGAATCCGTCCATCTCGGGCATCATTATATCGCTAATAATCAAATCAGGTTTAATTTCATGAGCAAGTTTTAATCCCTCTTTTCCATTTGAAGCATGTTCACAATTAAATCCTGCTTTGCTCAAATTGTGCATAAAAAGTTTTGCTATATTAAATTCATCTTCTACAAGAAGAATTTTACCGGATATTTTATTGTTTTCAACAGCTGACAAAGTTAAACTCCAGATTTAATTTTTCTGAAAGCTTCTAATTGCATCCTGCAGTTCAGGATACGACTCAAATACTCTGAATAATCTTGTCAATTCGAACATTGATCTTACAGCAGGTTTAAATCCAACAAGTTTTAAATCGCCTCCTAGATTCGCTACTTTTTTAAGAGCATTTACAATTACTCCAAGAAATGTTGAATCTATAAAATCAACTTTACTCAAATCAATAATCACATTTTTATAACCCTTATCAATTTTTTCATATATCATATTTTTTAAATTGCTCGATTCTTTTAATGTTGCTCTTTCAGTGTTTATTATTTCAACAACAATATCATCAATAATTTCTTCTACAATTTCCATAATGGCTCCTACTTAATTTCTATATTATATTTCTTTATTAAACGATACAAAGTTGCTCTCCCAATTTTTAATTTTCTTGCTGCTTCAACCATATTTCTACCTGTTGCTTTGATAGCATGTCGAATGGCAAGTTCTTCTAATTTTTCAATTGGTATTATTGGAGAATCATCTGAAAAGAGAGCAGTTTTAGAATCTACAGCTATTGTTTGAGAAGTAATAGAAGGGGGTAACACATCAACATCAATATAATCTCCATCAGTAAGAATCATACATCTTTCGAGAGTATTTTCAAGTTCACGAACATTTCCAGGCCAGTTATAATCATACATAAGTTTAAGGGCATTTTTTGTTACACCTTTAATGTTTTTACCGTGTTTTTCATTTAATTGTTTAATGAAGTGGTCTATTAAAACAACTATATCTGCTTTTCTTTCTCTTAATGGTGGAATATAAATAGGAAAAGAACTTAATCTATAATACAAATCTTCTCGGAAAAGTTTTTTATCAACACACTCTTTTAAATCTCTATTTGTTGCAGAGATAATTCTTACATCAGTTTTAATTACTTCATTACCTCCAACTCTTTCAAATTCTTTTTGCTGAATAACGCGAAGTATTTTTGCTTGAAGAGACATTTCCATTTCACCAATTTCATCAAGAAATATTGTGCCGCCATTTGCCAATTCAAACTTACCTATTTTTCTTTGATGGGCTCCGGTAAACGAACCTTTTTCATGACCAAATAATTCGCTTTCTAAGAGTTCTCTTGGTATTGATGCACAATTAACTACAACAAATGGAGCATTTTTTCTTTTTCCATTATAATGAATTGCTCTTGCAATTAATTCTTTTCCAGTTCCGCTTTCTCCTTGAATTAATACTGTTATATCATTATCAAGAACCTTCGAAACCATTTTAAAGGCTTCCTGCATTTTTTTATCTGCAGAAACAATGTTATCGAAGCTGTATTCTTTTTGAATATTTTCTTTCAGCTTTTTCAACTCTCGTTCGAGGTCATAATTTTTAATTGCATTTCGGATTGCAGATTCAAGTTTATTTTTGTCAATCGGTTTAGGAAAATAATCGAAAGCCCCAAGTCTAATTGATTCAATTGCAACTTCAATACTTCCCTGTGCAGAAAGCATAATTACGGGCAACTGTGGATTTTGCTGTTTTATTTTTATCAGCAACTCATTACCATTAATATCCGGCAGCATAATGTCAAGCAAAATCAAATCTGGTTCTTCAGATAGAGCATCAATCACACCAGCGCCGGAAAGAAATGTTTTAACTTTGTAACCCCATTGGTTTTTACACCAATGTGTAAGCATTTTTAATATTGATTCTTCATCATCAACTATAAAAATTAATTTTTCCAATTCACCCTCTTAAATTTATTTGGGTAATCTAATAATAAATGTTGTTCCTTTGTTTTCTTCGCTTTTTACTCTGATAATACCTTTATGCAAATCGACTATTTGTTTTACCACTGCAAGACCCATTCCTGCTCCAGAGACTGGTGCATTTGGTCTGTATATTTTACTAAATTTTTGAAACAACTTCGGAATTTCTTTCTCAGGAATTCCTATGCCTGTATCGCTAATTGTAAATTCCATTTCTTTATCATAATCATTTATCATCAAAGAAATTCTTCCGCCGTTTGGTGTATACTTAATTGCATTTGAAATAAGATTACTTAATGCCTGTTTTATTCTTTTTTTATCAGCATAAATTTTTATTTCTTTTTCTGGATACTCTTTTGACAAAACAATTTCTTTCTTTTTAATATCCTCAGAAAATTCTGCAGCGGTTTCATCCACAAGTTTCTTAATTTCAAATTCTTCTTTCTTTAATTCCTCTTCGCCAGATTCTAGTTTTGAAAAATCAAGAACATCATTAATAATTTTAGCCAACCTTCTTCCTTCGCTCAAAATTATTTCGCTAAATTCTTTTATTGTTTCGCGAGGTAAATCTTCATCTGTTGCAATGGTTTCTGCAAAACCTACAACTGAAGCAAGCGGTGTTCTTAATTCGTGTGAAATATTTGATATGAACTCACTTTTAAGTTTGCTTAATTCTTCAAGCAGACTAATCTTTTGACGGGCTCTTTCTCTTTCAATTGATATTATTCTGTTAGCTTCTATGAGTTTAGCATTTAAATCACGAATTTTCTGTTCATCAATTTTTCTATTTGTAATATTTCTTCCAATTCCAATCATGCCAGAAACTTCGCCGTCAACTATCATTGGTTTTGAATGAACTTCAAATGTAATTCTTTTATCAAATCTGTCAACAAATGGTGCTTCAAAAACAACTTTTTCTTGTGTTGTCAAAATTTTTGAAAAAGCTTCGGCAATTTTAGGTTCATCTTCTTTGTCGATAAAATCCAGAAAGTGCTTTCCAATCATCTCTTCGGGTTTATAACCAAGTGTATTTGCACCATTTTTATTCACCATATTAAAATAGCCAAATCCATTTAATATAAAAATCAAATCGTCTGCTGTATCTATCAGCATTCTAAATTTTTCTTCCGAGTTTTCAAGTTTAAGTCTCGTAATCTTTTCTTCTGTTGTATCGAGAATTATTCCCACAATTCTAATAACTTTACCACCTCTTAATATTGGAACACCAGAATGTTTAACCCAGTGTTCTTTTCCAAATCTATCTTTCATTTTATATTCAACGATAGATGGTTCTCCAGCTCTTAATTTTTCAATAAACTTTTTAAATGTTCCAAAATGTTCTTTTGCTATTGTTCGAAGAATTAAGAATTTATTTTCATAAATTTCTTCGGGAGTAAAACCGAATAATTGTCTTACTGCCTCTGTAATAAAATAATATTCACTACCGTCTGCACTTGTTGAATAAAGAACTGCCTGAATGCTACCAATTGATTCTTTTAATAATTGTTCAATCCCGATTTCTTTTGTTGCATCTGTAAATAAGGAGATTACATAAGATTCGTCATTTTTTTCGGGAATAAACAATGAATTAACAATAAAAAATTTTTCTGATAAATTTTTATCAATATACTTTAATCTAAAAAATGGGATGCTTTTTTCTTCCTTTGCTGCTTTAATGAAAGGTAATTCTTGAGTTGATAACAGATTGTTATTTGTATCATAAAATTTTTCTTTATCCCAAAAGTCTATATTAAAATTTTCTGGATTATCGAACAGATTTTTTAATTTACTATTTGATACAATTTGTTT
>JARYLX010000143.1 GCA_029907415.1 Melioribacter sp. | reverse complement strand
TTTTTTGTAACTTTCGTATAATTAATTTCGTCTCAATAACCAGAAAATAAAAAGTGCTAAATGTTAATGCACAAAAAGGAGCTGCAATGAAAAAAATAGTATTGTTATTTTTGATTTTAATATCACCATTGTTTGCACAAAAAAAATTAACATTAGAAGATGCAATTTCAATAGCACTTCAGAGAAACACAGCGCTTATTAAAACAAAAAATAATTTGTTAACAAATCAATCCCAATTAAAAAATGCTTATGGAGAATTACTTCCTACATTAAATGCTCAGGCTCAATGGAACTGGCAGAGAGTTAATGATGCAGGAGGTACACAACGCGATTATTTTGGCAACATTGTGACTATTCCGCCTTCACAAACTGATAGTAGAAGTTATTCTCTTGGATTTGGGGGTGGAATTACACTTTTTGATGGGCTTGCAAATATTTCTTATATCAATCAGAAAGAGTATAGTTTAAAAGCTGCTGAATTTTATCTTGAAAAAGCTAAACAAAATGTAGTTTATCAAACTACAGACCTGTATTATCAGGTATTGAATGCAGAAGAATTAAAAAGAGTTCGTGAAGATAATGTGAAATATTATCAAAAATTTTATGAAACAGTTCAAGAGAGAAATAAATTAGGTTCAGTTGCAAAAGCTGATGTTTATACAGCTCAAGTTCAACTTGGGAATGCAGAACTTCTTTTAATTCAAGCTCAAAATGCTTATGAGACAGCCATGAGTAATTTGCTTAACTATCTCGGTTTAAATGTTCTCGATGATTATGTTCTTGTTGACCCATTTGGTGGTCAGAGAGCTGTTGATACCGATTCTTATATGAAAGATTTTGAAGATATTCAAACTATGGTGAGTGTTGCTCTTGATAATCGATTTGACTTCAAAAGTCAAGAATTAACGGTTAACGCTGCAAAGAAAGGTTTATCAATAGCACGCTCAGGATTATATCCTTCGCTTTCTGGAAGTTATTCCTGGTCAACTTCAGCAGTTGAGATGAATAAACTCTTTAATCGAAAAATATTTTATGTTGGTATGACATTAAGTTTTCCAATCTTTTCTAATTGGGCTACAGAAAATCAAATTCAACTTGCTCAAGTAAATTACATGAATGCTCAGGAAGACTTGCTTGCTCTTGAAAGACAAATAAAAATAGAAATTAAGCAAGGTTATCTTGATTTAGTAGCTGCTAAGAAAAGTCTTGATGTTGCAACTAAGAATGTTGTTGCAGCCGAAGAAAACAGAAAAATCAATCAGGAAAGATATAATCTTGGTTCGGGGACAATACTTGATGTTTTGCAGGCAGACAGAGATTATACCGAAGCATTAAGAAGTAAAATTAATGCACTTTATGATTTTTATACTAAACGCGATAAACTCAGTAATTCACTTGGTAAACTCGAATACAAAAAATATGAATAAAATATTTCAGGGAGTTAAATAAAATGGCTAATGGCAAAAAGAAATCAAAGAAAAAGCTTTTCATATTTGGTGGACTTGGATTATTACTTCTTATTTTGATTTTACTTGTTGCTTTCAGCGGTAATAAAGAAGAAGTAATTTCTGTCCAGACAGAAAAAGTTACACGAAGAACTATTACACAAGTTGTGACTGCGACGGGTAAAATTAATCCAGAATATCAGGTTAAAATTATTGCAGAAGCAACAGGTGAAATTGTTTATCTGGCTGTTCGTGAAGGGGATGAAGTTAAAAAAGGTCAATTATTATTAAGAATCAAACCTGATATCTATGAAGCACAAAAAAATAGTGCCGAAGCACGTCTTGCTCAAGCAAAAGCTACTTTGAATGCCACAAAAGCTTTACTCGAAAAAGTAGAATCTGAATATAAACGCGTTCAGGGTTTGGCTCAAAAAGGACTTGCAAGTGATGCAGACCTCGAAGCTGCTAAATCAGCTTATCTTCAAACTCTTGGTAATTATGAATCTCAAAAGTCAATTGTATCACAATCCGAAGCGGCATTAAAAGAAGCAATTGAAACTTTGAATAAAACTTATGTTTATTCTCCAATGAATGGAACTATTAGCAAACTTTCTGTGGAATTAGGTGAAAGAGTTATTGGTAGTGCATTTACAGGAACTGAGTTGTTGACAGTTGCAGATTTGAGTAATATGGAAGCTACTGTAGATGTTGATGAAAATGATGTAGTTCTTGTTTCAATTGGTGATACTGCAAGAATTCATATTGATGCTTTTGGTGATAAAGTTTTTAAAGGTGTAGTATCACAAATTGGTAATAGTGCAAAAACAACTGGATTAGGAACACAAGAAGAAGTTGTAAATTTCGAAGTAAAAATTAAATTGCTCGATGTTGATAATAAGATTAGACCGGGAATGTCCTGCGATGCTGATATAGAAACTGAAACAAAATATAATGTCATTGCTGTACCAATTCAAAGTGTTACAGCAAGATTAGAAGAAAAACCAAATCCATCTCAAAACAAAGAAGATAATCCTGAAAATAATTCAAAGAATGGAAAACGAAATAAACCTAAAGAAGTAGTATTTATAGTAGATAACGGAAAAGCAAAAATGGTTGAGGTAAAAACAGGCATAAGCGATGATAATTATATTGAAATAATCGAAGGTCTTAAAGGAGATGAAGAGGTTATTAGTGGTCCTTATAGAGCAGTATCAAGAGAATTAGAAAATGGCAAAAAAATTTCCATAACTTCAACTAAAAGAAATATGAAATAAAATGAATGGTAACAATATGAATATTATAAACATTGAACATGTTGCAAAAATTTATCAGGTAGGAAGCGAAGAAGTTCATGCTTTAAGAGATGTATCACTAAGGATAAATAAAGGTGAATATGTTGCCATTATGGGACCTTCCGGTTCTGGTAAATCAACTTTAATGAATATACTCGGCTGTCTTGATACTCCAACTCATGGTTTATATGAATTTAAGGGAGTCAATGTAAGCCAGATGAATGATAATGAACTAGCAAAAATTCGTAATAAAGAAATTGGATTTGTTTTTCAAACATTTAATTTGCTTCCACGTTCAAATGCACTTCATAATGTTGAACTGCCTTTAATTTATGCCGGTGTTCCTGCCTCAGAAAGAAAAGAAAGAGCAAGATTGGCATTAGAACATGTTGGACTAGGAGATAGAATTTATCACAAACCTAATGAACTTTCAGGAGGACAGCGTCAAAGAGTAGCAATTGCAAGAGCTCTCGTTACAAATCCTTCTATCATTCTTGCAGATGAGCCAACTGGAAATCTTGATACTAAAACAGGCGAAGATATAATGGCATTATTCAATGAAATATATGAACAGGGGAATACCATAATTCTTGTAACTCATGAAGAATATATTGCAGAACATGCAGAAAGAATTATTCGAATTCGTGATGGTTTAATTGAAAATGATGAAAAAGTTGTAAATCGATTTATCCCACAAAAAAATGGTGCTTCAAAACTTTAGGAATAAAAATGAAAACATTTTTATATGAATTAAAAGAAGGTTTATTAATTTCATTTCATGCAATTCGAAGCAATAAAATCAGGTCAATTTTAACAACACTTGGAATTGTTATTGGTGTTACATCTGTAGTTTTGATGTCAACAGCAATTAATGGAATTGATAATGCCTTTCAAACAGGAATGTCTTCTCTAGGGTCTGATAATCTTTATATTGATAAATGGGAGTGGTTTAGTAATGATAAACCCTGGTGGGAATTAAGGAATAGAAGAAATATAACAATGAAAGATTACGAACAATTTAAGGAGCTGGCTAAATTACCAGCTGCTGTAGCACCAGATACATGGACTGCTCAAACAGTTAAATACAAAAATAAAACTGTGGAAGCTGTTGTTGTTCGTGGAACAAATAGCGATTATGTTAGAGCAACAAATTTAGTTTTAGGAGAGGGAAGATTTTTTAATGAATTGGAGAGCAATGGTGGAAGAAATGTTGCAGTGCTTGGAAGTGAAATTGCAAAAAATTTATTTAATAATACTAATGCAATTGGAGAAGAAATTAGAATAAAAGGTCATAAGTTTGTTGTTGTTGGAGTTCTTGCAGAACAAGGTAGCTGGATAATGGGGGAATTCAATCCAGATAAACAAATAATTATTCCGATACAAAATATTTTTAAATACTTTGCTAACGAAAATAATAAAACAATTACAATTACTGTAAAAGCAAAGAATAATCAGATGGTTGAACAGACCAAAGAAGAAGCAATTAGTATAATGAGAAAGATTCGTGGTTTGAAATACAATCAGGAAGATGATTTTTCAATTAATCAACAGGAAGGATTATTAAAAAATATTAATCAAACTGTAGGTGTAATTCAAATTGCAGGTTTATTTATAACTGGTTTATCATTGTTTGTTGGTGCCGTTGGAATTATGAATATTATGTTTGTTTCTGTGAAAGAAAGAACTAAAGAAATCGGAATAAGAAAAGCAATCGGAGCAAAAAGAAGAACTATATTAAGCCAATTCATCACAGAAGCAGCTATTATTTGCTTGATTGGTGGATTGATTGGATTGTTCATTGCAATACTGCTAAGCAAAATTGTTAATCAATTTTTACCAACATCTGTTCAAGCAGAAACTATAATTCTTGCAATTTCTATTTCAATTGTTACTGGTATAGTTTCTGGATTTGCACCTGCATATACAGCAGCCAAATTAGACCCTGTAGAAGCATTGAGGTATGAATAATGGGAATATTAGAAATTTTAAAAGTTGCTATTAATTCTCTTAAAGCAAATAAGTTAAGGTCAATACTTACAATTGTTGGAATTGTAGTAGGGATATTTTCAATAATAGCTGTAAGTACAATAATTGAAATGATGCAAACAAGTATTGAAAAAGGCACCGCTATGCTGGGACAGAATACATTTCAAATTCAGAAATGGCCTGCTGTCCAAACAGGGGGTCCTGGTTCCGGCTTAAAATATCGCAATCGTGCTGACATAACTTTAGAACAATTTTATAGCTTGAAAGAAAAATTGAACAAAGCTAAATATGTTGCCGCTGAAGAGTGGGAGTATGGTAAATTACTAAAAGTAGGAAATATAGAAACAAATCCAAATGTAATGGTAGCTGGTGTTACACCCGAAGCTTTTCCAAATAATCAATGGATAGTTGATGAAGGAAGAGCAATAAATGAACGTGATGTTCAGCGATATGAAAATTTTGTAGTTATTGGAGTTGATATTGCAAAAAAACTTTTTCCAACTTCTAACCCATTAAATCAATTTATTACATTGGAAGGTCATAAGTTTAGAGTAATTGGAATTCTTGAATCACAGGGAGAATTTTTCGGTCAAAGCCGCGATAACTTTGTAATACTCCCGATAACTACATTCCAATCATTATACGGTAAAAGAAATCATAGTATAAATATAACTGTAATGTCCTTCGATAGAACTTCTTATAATGATTTAATTGAAGAAGCTGAAGGACATTTTAGAGCAATAAGAAAAGTTCCTCCGGGCCAAGAAAATGATTTTGATATCTGGTCTAATGAACAATTATTAACAAGAATAAATGAAATTACATCAGGGGTAAGAATTGGTTCTATTGTTGTTGCTGCAATAGCTTTACTTGCAGCTGGAGTTGGAATAATGAATATAATGCTTGTTTCCGTAACGGAGCGAACAAAGGAAATTGGTATTAGAAAAGCTGTTGGAGCAAAAAAAATAAATATTCTTACTCAGTTCGTGATAGAAGCTATAACTCTTTCTTTAATTGGAGGATTAATTGGAATTATACTTGGTATTATTGCTGGAAATATTGCCGGCTCATACCTAAACGCTACAGCAGTTATTCCAATTGATTGGGTAGTTATTGGCGTTTTGCTTTGTATATTTATTGGAGTTGGTTTTGGAACTTATCCTGCTTATAAAGCTGCTAATCTTGATCCTATAGAATCACTCAGATATGAATAATATTTCTGTTTTTTTATCACATTGTAAAATAATCCTGCTTGAACTTCCAATTTAAACATTAACTAGATTTTTTATTTTTCACTGAATAATTTATATTGCATTATTCATAATCCATAATGTGATGAAAAACTTCTTTATCGAGTTTAGAGAAATTTTATTAATTGCTTTTCAGGCTATAAGGGCAAATAAATTACGTTCCGTACTTACTACACTCGGGATTATTATCGGGATAGTAGCTGTGACAACTATGTCTACAGCAATTGTGGGATTAAGAGAAGCATTTATGAACTCAATTTCTTCTCTTGGCAGTGATGTACTTTATGTAGATAAATTTCCATGGTTTGCTATGGATAGATGGGACCAATATAGAAATAGAAAAGATATTACAATAGAACAATATGAAAAACTCAAATTAATGCTAAAAAATTATGAAGCTATGGCTCCTACTAAAAGGACTTTTAATGCATCTGTTAAAAGAAAAGACAGAGCTGTTCAAGCAGCATTAATAATTGGAACTACTGATGAATATCAAAGAACCAGTCAATTGGTACTGGAAGAAGGAAGATTTTTAAACGAACTTGAAGTGAAATCAGCAAGAAGAGTCTGCATTATCGGGAAAGATATTCAAAATGAACTTTTTCCATCAGAAAATCCAATCGGTAAAGAAATTCGTATTAATAATGTACCTGTTAGAGTTATTGGAATTCTGGAAAAACAGGGGAGTGGATTTCTTGGTTCTTTCAGTATGGATGGCCAGATTATTATTCCTCTAAAAACTTTTGAATCAATAATTGGTGAAGCTCGTAATAGAATGAGAATCGATATTAAAATTGGTGATATTACAAGACTTGAAGATGCTAAAGAAGAAATAAGAGCAGCAATGAGAATTATTAGAAAAGTTCCGCCAGATAAACCAGATGATTTTGCAATTAATCAACAGGAAGCTTTTAAGCAAATGTATGACCAGACAATTGGAGTGATTGCTATTGCAGGAATTGTGATTACAGCATTGTCATTGTTTGTTGGTGCAATTGGAATTATGAATATAATGTTTGTTTCTGTTACAGAAAGAACAAAAGAAATTGGAATCAGAAAAGCTGTGGGGGCCAAAACATGGTCAATTCTCTTGCAATTTCTTATTGAAGCAGCACTTATTTGTATGATAGGTGGAATTATTGGTATTATGATTTCATTCCCGTTAAGTTTGATTATAAATCAATTTTTACCTACAGCATTACCATTAAACATTGTGATTTTATCTTTAATGATTTCCGCTTTTGTCGGAGTTATTTCCGGTTTTGTTCCAGCATGGAAAGCATCTCGTTTAAACCCGGTTGATTCATTGAGGTATGAATAATGCAGGTAATTGAAAGTATAAAATTGGCTTATCATTCAATTATGGGAAGTAAGCTTCGCTCAATTCTTACACTTCTTGGAATTGCTATTGGATTGTTTTCAATAATTATTGTTATGACTGCTATTAGTGCAATTCAGCAGAATATAGAGGATGTATTTAATTCAATCGGTACGAACAATTTTTTCATTCAGAAATATCCGGCTTTTCAAGCAGGCGGACCTCATGCAAGAAGACAATATAGAAATCGAAAAGATTTAACAGTTGAAGAAGGGGAAAAACTGCGTGAGATGACA